>PAMQ01000003.1 GCA_002707365.1 Trueperaceae bacterium | reverse complement strand
GGTCTAGTTTGTTTGTGGTGGTTCTTGGTGAATCTGGTTGGTCATTAGGTTTCGGTCTAACTATTTTTAGTACCTGCTCTCTAATATTGGCCAAGAGGTCAGGTTTTTCATTCAGAGCTTCTACCGTTTTTTCCTTACCTTGGCCTAAGCGCTCGCCATCAATGCTGTACCAACTGCCGCTTTTCTGAATGACGTCTAAATCGGTTGCAATTTGTATTAAATCACCTTGTTTGTCGATGCCCCTGCCGAACATGAGGTCGATTTCAGCTTCCTTGAATGGTGGCGCCACCTTGTTTTTGGTAACTTTCACTCTAACCCGATTACCGATTTTCTCAATTCCGTTCTTTACATCCCCCTTGCGCCTAACTTCAAGCCGAACACTGGAGTAGAATTTTAGAGCTCGACCCCCTGGGGTAGTCTCAGGATTACCATAGACCACACCAATTTTTTCGCGAATCTGGTTGATGAATATAGCGGTAGTACCACTTTTGGCTAGGACGCCCGTGAGTTTCCTAAGAGCCTGACTCATAAGTCTAGCTTGGAGGCCCATGTGGCTATCGCCCATCTCTCCTTCAATCTCGGCCCGAGGCACAAGAGCAGCTACGCTATCGATAACGATAACGTCTACTGCTCCACTGCGCACAAGAAGCTCAGTGATCTCAAGAGCTTGCTCGCCAGTATCGGGCTGACTCACCAAAAGATTTTCCGTGTCCACTCCGATAGCTTGCGCGTAGGTGGGATCAAGTGCGTGTTCCGCGTCTACAAAAGCAGCTACGCCGCCCTCTGCCTGGGCTTCAGCAACTATATGGAGACTCAGCGTGGTTTTGCCGCCACTTTCTGGACCGTAAATCTCAACAATGCGTCCACGAGGCACACCAAGAACACCAAGGGCAAGGTCAACGCTGAGGCTGCCAGTGCTAATGCTATTGGCCGTCAGAGGCGCATCCTCGTCCCCAAGGCGCATAATCGCACCCTTACCAAACTGCTTTTCAATTTGCATAATGGTGGCGTCTAAAGATTCTTGTCTTTGATGACTCATCGATTACTTCGCCTCCGAATCAGCGCAGCTGCACCAAAAAAAATGAGGGTGTCGAGAGTGGAAAACTTTGTCCCATCTATACTTTCCTAAACACCCTTAAAGTATAGTCTTCATGGACTTCCGACCTGTCTGAATTTAGAGCAAATAGGAAACTTCCTATTTGCTTCCCTCATCCTTTCCGCTTGGACTTGCTGCACTGCTAGTCGCAAGTCCGAGATAACTATCAAAAGTCCAACCTAACCCTTACCTGTTGATGCAGGACCGGTCCGGGTAACCCAAATNAGGGGTTTCCGGAATCTCCAGGGCAGCTAAACTACCGTTGGGTTATGGTACCACGCCGGTCGAACCATCCCCTTGAAGAACAGGGGTGGGTGACAATTTTAATTCCGAATGTTTTATGAGATCGTTAAAATATGGCAGCTTAAGGTTTAAACAACTTAAATTGATGCTTTCATTGCCTTTATGTGTAACCGGCTTAAAGTTGCGAAGCTATTTGAAGAGAATTAGGAAGTGGTCGGGTCGACATGTAGGTGTTAAGTACACAGCGTATTGAGAAGATGGTGCTAGCATGCGGCTTATGGAACTTGCGAGATACCACTTTGTTTTAGTGATCTTAATATGAAACCTTCGACTTTAGGGGAACTCCGCTCGACTGAGTGGTCAGTCCGCGCCGGTGAAAGTGTAAAAGATGAAATGCGCGGTAATCTTATTCGTAAGTTACAAGCTGGGGAAACGATTCTACCAGGGATTATAGGCTACGAGGATACGGTAATTCCACAAATTGTTAACGCTGTTCTGAGTCGGCATAATTTTATTTTACTTGGGCTACGCGGCCAGGGAAAGACACGTATTCTTCGCCAACTTATTGGACTTTTACACCCCGAGTTGCCTGTGATTAGTGGCAGTGAGATAAATGATGATCCATTTTTCCCAGCTAGTATCGAAGGAAAGAAGATATTACAAGAGAAGGAAGATTCTACGCCTATTAGTTGGCTTCCCAGGGAGGTTCGTTACATTGAAAAGTTAGCCACTCCTGATGTAACGGTTGCTGATGTTGTTGGGGATATTGATCCGATAAAGGCGAGTAAATTTGGGGTTGGTTTGGGCGACCCTCGAAGTATTCACTATGGCCTTTTACCTAGAGCCAACCGGAGTATATTTGCTATGAATGAGTTGCCTGATCTCGCTGGAAAAGTGCAGGTAGCACTGTTCAATATCATGCAAGAGCGAGATGTTCAGATCAAGGGTTACCCAATGCGACTTCCATTGGACTTAATGTTGGTTTTTTCGGCCAATCCTGAAGACTATACTGCTCGTGGGAAAATCATAACTCCCTTAAAAGACCGGGTAGGCAGCGAGATTAGAACTCATTACCCAAACACCTTAAACGAGGGGATGCAAATTACTAAGCAGGAGGCTTGGTTAAACCGAGGTGTTGAAGTAAGAGTGCCAGAGTTCATTGCTGAGATTATCGAAGAGGTTGGTTTCCAGGCTCGTGATGATTCCCGAGTTGATAAGCATTCTGGGGTGTCTCAGCGGTTGGCCATAAGTCTTATGGAAAACGTAATTTCCAATTCTGAGCAGCGAGCTTTTCAAAATAACGAGATGGAGCCAATGATTCGTACTTCAGATTTGCACGAAGCTCTTTCAGCTATTACGGGTAAGATTGAGCTTGAATATGAAGGCGAACTTAAAGGTGGCGAGTTCGTTGCGAAGGCGATCGTCCAGAAAGCCATCGGACAAGTTTTTGCCCGATGGCTTAACAATATAGATACCTCTGAAATTGTTGGATACTTTCAGGATGACAACTCGTTAAGGGTTCCCACCACAGGTGCGATTGGAGGCTTATCTAAACTGTTCGAAAAAATTCCTGGACTGATAGAGGTGTCGCAGGCAATTGTTTCTACTAGTGCTGATATAAACGAAGTAGCTGTTGTAGCTGAGTTTGTACTCGAAGGTTTATGTGCGCGTAAACAAATTGGTAGGAGTCAGGAACGAGGCTACGTCAGTCTCGGCCCAGAAGCTGAACGAGAATCGAATCAGACCAATTGGAATTAAGAGTCTCGATATTTGGTTTGGAGGGATGAGTAGTGACAACAATCCGTTACTCTAAATTTGAGGCTAGCTTAAATGATATCGACACCGATGAACTTATGGAGATGATTCAAAGGCGTTTGTTGGAGTCAGGTTTCCACCGAAACCCTTGGGATCCTGATCCAAATTATCAGCAAACGATGCAGGATTTATACAATGCTATTGCTGAGGCGCTAATTCGCAATGAACTTGTTCCCCAAGAGGTTCTCGAGCAAGCGACAAAAGCTGAAGATTGGATGGAGTCTACCCTTGGTGATGACGTGAGGAATTTGGCGAAACGTCTCATTCAAGCCGGATATTTGATGTCGACAAGTAGTGGTAATGCCTCTAGCGTCACCAACCAGGCTGGAAGTAGAGGACTCCAATCCAGCCATGATCAGACAAAGATTAGCCTGACCAGTAAGGCCATTGACTTTCTTGGTTATCGCATGTACCGCAATGTACTTGGGGGAGCTGGTCGCTCTACAGTTGGTGCACATGAAACAAAACGCCAGGCAACTGGCATTGAGACGATTGCTGAATCTAAGCCGTATGAGTTCGGAGATGCAATGAATATTAATATCTCTGAGACATTGAAAAAGTCAGCTGCTCGAGGCTTGAAGGATAGCAAGCTAACCCTGGATTATGGTGATTTAGAAGTCAATCAGGCGACATTTAACACCTCAGCCGCAACTGTGGTGATGCTTGATTGCTCTCACTCAATGATACTGTACGGCGAAGATAGGTTTACTCCAGCTAAACAGGTCGCCTTGGGCCTAGCCCATATTATTCGTACACAATTCCCTGGGGATGAGATTAGTTTTGTTTTGTTCCACAACTCTGCTGAGGAGATACCTCTAATTAACTTAGCGCAAGCGCAGGTGGGTCCTTACCACACCAATACTGCTGCTGGACTTCAATTATCACAAAGGATACTAAAACGTCAGGACAAAGAAATGAAACAAATTGTGATGATAACTGATGGCAAGCCATCAGCAATGACCTTTCCTAATGGGCAAATATATAAGAACTCCTATGGCCTTGATCCTTTAGTCATGGGCTCTACATTTCGTGAAGTAGGAAATTGTCGACGACAAGGAATCCAGATTAATACGTTTATGCTTGCCCGGGATCAAGAGCTTATAGCATTTGTACAGCGGGTATCCGATATGACTAAAGGTAAGGCATATTTCACTTCACCACATACAGTAGGTCGTTACGTACTCCAGGATTTTCAGGCTCGTCGTACTGAATTGGTTAATTGAAGCCGTGTTCCTATTTGGCTGGCAGTGTATAGGGGAGACGATAAAGGAATACACGTTTCTGCTCGCGAGATTGGCGAGAAATTCTGTTTGTGGGATACCCATGATGACCATATTGATTCGTGCTTCTTGTGGTGGGGATACACCAAGAGGGTCAATTAAGCAGGAGGTTACGGTTTTGGTAGGTGAATTGGTATGTCAGAATTAGTCTATTGTGTTGCCGCCACCGAACTTGCCAAACCGCGAGAGGCAGTTATACCGCTCGATGAGACTGAATACAATCGACTTCTTGAAGTTGGCGAGTTCCGTATTCGTGACGAGGTTGAGGAAGACCCATACTGGCGACAAATAATCCCTTACGCAGTCGTGACAAGACAGGACAGGATCCTATTGGTGGAGCGTCTCCGTGCGGGCACGGAGACGCGCTTACACGACAGACTATCAATCGGTTTGGGAGGTCATATCAATCCCTCCAATCACCCGAACGCCAGGGATCTATTTGAAGGAGGGCTGATTCGTGAGCTACAAGAAGAACTATATATTGGCGCTTATTGTAGTAAGGTGTTGGGCCTTATTCACAGTAGCGAAGGTTCAGTTAGTTTAGTTCACACCGGGTTGCTCTATCGAGTCCATACTTTCGAAGATGTACGAGTTCGTGAGACTGAAAAGTTAGCTGGGCAGCTTGTGGAATGGAACACGGTAAGAAAGCAGCAAGAGCGGCTTGAGGGGTGGTCACGATTAGCTTTCGATTTTTTGAATCGAACTGAATGATTCACGCAAAATTACCAATTAAGGATTTGATCAAGGCTGTGTTGATTTGGAGTTCAGACGATTTATAGCTTCGAGTGCAGGTTCGTACATAGGGTCACCGGAATGTGCGGACTGGTAGTAGGCATTAGCTTCACTAATGTTACCGAGTATTTCGTGGGTCAGGCCAAGTCGAAAGTATGCTTCGACATAGGCTAGTAGGGAACGCTGGTTACCCAGATCGTTTTTTTCTAATAATTTTATGGAGTCATGGAAGGCTTGAATAGCTTCAACATGGCGGCCTAGATAGGAAAGTATCCTACCTCTGTTGAGCTTAGGCCAGGGCTCTTTATGACCTGATTGAGTTTGAGCCGCGTTTTCGTAGGCTTCAAGAGCCTCTTCATACGAACCTGATTCCCAAGCTATTCTTCCCCAGTCCATCGCATATTTATAAGTTTTAGCACCGTCGAAAGCGGCCCGGAGCATTGTGAGAGCTACCTCTTCGTTACCTTCTGTAGCAGCGATAAGACCGTCTAAATGGTAGAAACGAGGATCGCTATCGGGTTTAAGCTGAGTCGCAAGGTTGAGTTCCTCCCGCGATTCTAATGGATGGTTCGCAAAGTACAGAGCGTAAGCAAATAGATAGTGAGCTTCGGAGTGATTAGGAAAGGTACGTATTAGTGCTGGGCCATTGATCTGTATCGCAGAATTATAGTAACCCCGGTTAAGCAGTTCGTACATTTTCTCAAAAGGTTCTTGTGTCCCTACCGCATTTACGAAGAGTAGCGAAAATAAAAGTGTCAGAAGAGCTGCTAATCGTTTCATGGAACTATGCTCGGGCCTTTATCGCCTCTTGTAGTTGAGGGAGCAGAGATCATCTTCTCGAGCCATCGGATTCCAGCATGGGCCCTTTGAGTCAAGGTAGATAGGTTTTCAGGTAGGGGTTTGGGGCGATTGTGGGCAAGTAATAAAAGGCTGTCTAAATCGATAGGACGGTGAAAGGCCGGGGCGCCAGCTTCACTAAGAAACCCAGCAACTTTTGGGTCATATACTAGTCCAGCAAATCCCCGATTAGCAACCGCCGCTAAAATCAGACCGTGAAGACGTGTCGAGATGATGAAACCAGCTGAAGAAATCTTGTTTAAAGCTTCCCAATGATTGTTAGCTGACCAAAGTGCAAGGTTGGGCACTTGCTCGCGTAGAAGGACTACTTCCGGGGTATCTTGTTTCGAGTGGAGAGCTAATGTAGCGAGTGGAATGCCATCAGCAGCTAGCTTTGACCCGACGGCTGCTAGAACTTCTGTAAGATCTGAATGACCCCCTCGAGGGACTAGAAGGATTGGGCTTATCTGAGAGCTCGGTCTTGCAATATTTTTAAGGAGAGGATTAAAAAGGAGCAATGCAGAATCAGCGGTCAATTCAGCGTGAATACCTAAGTCTGCTAGCAGTTTACGAGATTGAATGTCTCGGACAGCCGTTGGTATGCCCCGGAGTTCTCTCTGTATTGCCTTAAGGCCTTGGTTGCTCAGCGGCCCAAGGGACTGTCCGAAGATAATGGTCCGCTTGCCAAGCTTGCGTGCCCATCTTATGAGGCCCAAATAATAGATCAAGCTTCTCCGGCTTGTCGCATCCTGTAGGAGCCCCCCTCCGCCAGAGATAAGTACGTCACATTCGAATAAGGCCTTTAGTGCTCCTAAGTATCTGTGGACAGCTTTTACCTTGTGCAGATAGGATGTAGACCGTGGGTCGTTAGATAAAACAGTAATCTCATGGCGACCCTTGAGACTGGTAAGTATACCCGCAAGAATGGCTTCGTCACCTATGTTTCCGAATCCGTAATAACCGCTTAACAGTAGTTTCATAAGCTAGCTTGTAGTCAACACTGCGCTTCAGGCTCTGCATCTCGGAGCCAGAAGCTTATGAGGCGCGCGAGGAGTTTGATGATCGGAGTTAGGGCTAACCCTAGAGCTATTCCTAAGACTAAAGCTAAGATTGATCTTTGGAGCGAGATTAAGAGTGGAGTGTGGTAATGACTAAAGCTATTAAGGATGCTAGCTTGGGCAATTACGCCACCAGTCATAAGGCCACCACGCACCCCAATAGACCATCCTTTGTTGGTGAGTCCGAGCACCGCAAGAGGATGCCCTATTATTTCTTTAAAGCGAGGTCGAACAAATAGGCCGGATAACGAATCCCGTACCGATACTTCAAAGTTACTAACCCCGATCAAGGGGAAGTTTCCACGACGCAGGTACACAACCATCAGAGCAATAATTGCCAAAGTAAAGACGATTAAGTCCCCAACACGTGGTTGATAGGTCCAGATAGTCTTTACCCAGCCAGCTGCTGGTTTAAAACGAAGGGCATAGTGGAAAATAAATAGTAATGGTGGCACGATGAGCGTCGCACCAACACCGGCAAAAGGTTTAACCGCTAACATCGCATCATGGTCACTACCAACGGCCACCATGAGTACAACGCCAGAAAGGCTAACTAGGGTAGCTAGACCTACACTTGTTAAGTGGTCTCGTATATACGTGTAACCTAGTACAGGGAATGTAAGGGCGGCTATTAGGGCAAGAGCACCCCAATCAAGGCCGCCAATCGCAATGCCTGCACCGAGAACAGTTAAGGAGATAGTTGGGCCCCAAATTCCAGGGTAGAGAAGTGCAAGAAGGACCAGGCTAGCAAGTACTCCTATGCCAGCAAGGGTTCGCAACCACTCAACAGGATTATATTTAATGACATTGGCTGATAAGGTCCCAACCTGAAAGCCGTCATTTTCCACCGACTGACGGAGGTTACCGATAAGGCTTTCAGTATTCTCCACCATGTCGCCAAAGTGTCCCTCTGTATAAGGGCGCAAATAAAGGAGTTTTACTCCACGTTCGTTTGCCGCTAGAAGATATTTGGCAACAACCTGGTCTGGAAGAAGCCGCCGATTAAGATATTCCTGATTAAAGCTTAGGAGCCGCACAATAGGAACTTTAGAAAAAATAGTATTCATGCCGGGCTGTTCAGTTCCCTCGATAATTGCTGTCAGGTAATTTTGTGACGCAAGCACAGTCTTTTCTAGGTGATTGGGGTGACCCACTACTCCGGTGACATAGATTAGGTACTTGGCCTTTTCGGGAAACCCTGATTGTTCCACGGTTAAATTTGGGAAGTTTCGGGGCCTATAGGCTATGTCGAAGTTAGCTTCAGACCAGCGGTTAATTTCAGAGAGATTATACCCAGCAGGGCGTGACATCATGTCGTTTCCTGGGTACACGTACCAAGTTCTTTGGTCAATCTGTAGTTCGAGGGGCTTTGGGTAATTCTGGAGAAGTAAATTGCTCAGGGAGCCGGGTTCTATCTCAGTTAAGAGGGTACTGTTCGGTGATATCTCAGTTGAGAGGGTATTGTTTCCTACATCTAGTAATTTGACCTCATGACCAAGCATAATGCCCACACGGCCTTTTAAGACTAAAGACTCGACAGTATCCTCGTAAAGAGCTATTCCGTTCAGACCTAACTTTTGATAACGAAGGGCTAGGTTGAAGCTAGTTGTCCCAAGCAGATTAGCTTGTTCTGCTAGGGCTTGTTCATCCATGACAATAGACACCATTAATTGCCGGTGCTCAGATTGACCTCTGCGGATAACAAGAAACATGGCCGGTATAAGACTTAGCACAGTGATGCCCCAGAGTAGACGTTTCAACATTTACTTCAAGACCTAGTTTCTTGCCAAAGAAAGCTTTGTGAGATATTCAGTTTGAAAAAGAAAATTTGTCCTATACATGTCGTAAGTATGATCCAGCGGCAACACTGTTTTGCTAACAGCGAGGTAAATCTTGATTTACGCCAAAAGGAGCTCTTTTTGCTAGTAGTACTCAGCGTTACCAGCTGAGGTTGTTTCACACTGGGGTCTCGAGATCAGTAGAAACTTGAGCTCGCACGCAGGCAGCTTTGATGAAACCTTGGAAAGGTGGACTGGGGTTCATTAACCTTGATTTGAACTCGGGATGGGACTGTAGGCCAACAAAAAATGGGTGGTCAGGTAATTCGATAGCCTCTACAAGGCCTTCGCCTCGTCCTTTCATTCCCGGCGTGATACCTGAAATTACTAAACCAGCATTTTTAAGGCTAGCTACGTATTCTGGGTTTACTTCGTAGCGATGTCTGTGGCGTTCGTAAACAACATGCTCACCTTCCGAGTGGTAGAGGGCTTCCAGCAATGTTTCCTTTAAGATTTGCATTGGCCAACTACCGAGGCGCATAGTGCCACCCAAACCCTGTATCTCTAATTGTTCGGGCATGAGTCCAATTACTGGGAAGGGAGTATAAGGGTCAAACTCAGTAGAGTTAGCCCCGGTAAGTCCTGATACATTCCGGGCATATTCGATGACCGCAACTTGCATTCCAAGGCAAATTCCTAGAAACGGGACCCCATGCTCCCGCGCAAATTGGGAGGCTCGCACTTTACCTTCAATGCCGCGTACACCGAAGCCGCCTGGTACCAAAATACCGTGAAAAGACTTTAGGAAATCTAATGGCTCTTCGACTAAGTTTTCGGCATCTAACCAATGTATTTCAACTTCCGAGTCATTAACAATCCCAGCATGCTTTAAAGCTTCCATTAAACTGAGATAAGCATCTGGCATGGCCACATACTTCCCGACAACTCCTATATTTACTGTAGAAAAAGGGTTACGAAGAACCTGAACGGCTTCCCGCCATCCCCGTAATTCTGGCGTCACCGGATCGAGGCGGAGGCGACTTTCTACAAAGCGACCTATGCCTTGTTGTTCAAGCATTTCAGGTACTGCATAAACGAAATCAGCATCATAGGCATTGAATACTCCTGGTACTTCGACATTTGCAAACAACGCGATCTTTTTGCGAGATTCCTCAGGTACTGGAGTTTTCGATCTAAGGACTAACCCATCCGGTTGAATGCCCACACCTCGTAAAGTTGCTACTGAGTGCTGGGTCGGTTTTGTCTTGTATTCTTCGCTTGTCCCAAGGAAAGGCATTAGAGTCACATGTATGTACAGGGAGTTTTCTTGCCCAATCTCAAATCTAAGTTGCCTTATGGCCTCCAGAAAAGGAAGGGACTCTATATCTCCGACAGTACCACCGACCTCAACAAGAACAATCTCTGGATTTTCGTGACTAGCCATAGCAGTAATTCGTTCCTTTATCTCGTCGGTAACGTGAGGAATTACTTGTACTGTCTGCGAAAGATATTGTCCCTCTCGTTCTTTTTCAATAACGCTTAAATACACCTGGCCGGTGGTAACATTATTCTGGCGAGCTAGGTCGACATCGAGAAATCGTTCGTAGGTTCCAATATCAAGATCGGTTTCTGCCCCATCATCAGTTACAAAGACCTCTCCATGCTCATACGGTCGCATGGTACCAGCGTCCACATTGATATAAGGGTCAATTTTGAGAGCTGTAACACGATAACCCCGGGATCGGAGTAAAGCGCCGAGACTAGAAGTTGTGATCCCTTTGCCAAGCGAGGAAACAACTCCCCCAGTAATGAAGATATACTTGGTTTGCATTTGGTCCACCCTAGCCCCTGGGCGTTCACTCTACCACGAACGTTGCAAGGATTACGGGGGCTACGTACATGGTACATTTCTGGGATTATGGAATTTACTGAAACCCCTCTAAAGGAGATGCCGTGATTAGGAAAAACGGCATCTTGTTCGTTATGACTGGGGCTTCTGGAGTTGGCAAAGATACCATTCGACGGGAAGTATTACCTGAGTTTCCTAACCTCGTTTACTCGATTTCAGCGACTACACGTAAACGTCGACAAAATGAAGTAGACGGTCGGGATTACCTGTTCCTCACCAAGGCGAAGTTTGAAGAAATGATTAAATGCTGTGAATTCCTAGAATATGCAGAGTACGTTGGTGATTATTATGGTACTCCTACTCATCGGGTTTCCAGTGCACTAAAAAGCCAAAAGAATGTTTTATTAGAACTGGAACTTCATGGAGCGCGACAGGTAAAGAGAGCTATGCCAAACGCAGTAATGATTTTTGTGGCTCCCCCAAACCTTTCAGAGCTAGAGCGTAGGTTACGTGGTCGAGGAACGGACACTGAAGAAAAGATTGCTAAAAGGCTAGAAAGGGCAAGGGAAGAAATTAACTCTGCCCGAGAGTTTGATTATCTCGTTGTTAACGATAGCCTCTTGGAAGCTGTCAAAGAATTCTCTGCGATTATTCGGGCTGAATGCCAAAAAGCTGAGAGAATGATTTAGGAACAGTTCGGAAGTTTCTTAGGGGAAATTCAAGTAATCTCTCAAACTTGGCGGTGTCTGCCGTGTGCCGTATAATATCCTGTTGACCCACTAGTGAGTCGGTTTCTTTCCCGGCCTGTTAAGGCCCTGGAAAAAGGAGTTTTTATGGTTCTCGATGGTTTTGATAAATTAATGTCTTTGACGGATTCCCGGTACCGCCTTTCAGTTATTACTGCTCGTAGGGCAGCGCAAATTAAGGGAGGTATACCATCTACACTTGAGGAGGAAGACCTGCCGCGCACAAGCAATACAGTTACCATAGCGATGCGGGAGCTAGAACTAGAGAAGGAAATAGTGTGGGGTGAAGATTTGCCCAGTGAAGATGAGCTGCGTCGCCTTAATCAGCAAGATCGGCGAGCGGATGAAGTTTTCGGTAATTCCGAGGAAAACTGACCGGGGCGATGGCACTTAAGGTATTGGTGGCTGCCACGGGAGGGGTCGCAGCTATCAAAACCCCTTCTGTAATCAGGAGGTTGCGTGAGGCGGGAATGGATGTCCGTGCTGCAGCCACTCAGGGAGCCTATCGGTTTGTTACAGGTCTTTCTTTGGCAGTAGCGGCTGGTCACGAAATATTTGATCAAGAAACCTGGTTTGCCCCAAATGGAAAATTGAGGCATTTGGAATTGGCTACATGGGCAGATGTTCTTGTGGTTGCACCAGCTACTGCAGACGCCATTGCCAGTGCTGCAACTGGGCGGGCTGAAGACGTGGTTTCAGCACTAGCTTTATCAGGTATTTCAAAAACTCTTTGGCTTCCAGCTATGAACACAGCGATGTGGAAGAACCCTGCTGTCCGCCGCAATGTCGCTACCCTTGAAGCAGATGGACACGTGTTGTTTGGTCCGGTTGACGGGCATCTAGCTGGAAAACACGAGGGGATAGGCTTGGGTAGGATGGTGGAACCTGAAACTGTACCTTCTCTAGTTGAAGGTCTCTATAGGGAGCGGGATCTTGAGGGTAGGCGAATACTAATTTCTGCTGGGCCAACTCGAGAACATGTTGACCCAGTAAGATATTTTAGTAACCCAAGTACGGGGAAGATGGGTTATGCATTGGCTGAGGCGGCTAATGATCGGGGAGCAGAAGTAACTTTGGTATCGGGACCTAGTATCATGGAGGAACCACTCGGTATTCAGAAGATTCAGGTCTGTAGTGCCGATCAAATGTTAGAGGCTCTTACTAATCATTTTGCCAAAACTGATATGTTGATAATGACCGCAGCAGTCGCTGATTGGCGTCCTGTAAGTGCCTCTACAGAGAAAGTAGCTAAGCATGGGGATCGTTTGACCCTTGATTTTGTTCGCAATCCGGACATTCTCCTTAAATTAAGAGATAGCCGAAACCAGCAGGTGATGATTGGGTTTGCCATGGAAACCAGCGAAGGGCTATCGAAAGCAGCAGAAAAGGCTCGCACAAAGGGGCTGAACTTCATTTGTTTGAATTATCTTTCAGGTGATGACATCCCATTTGGTAGCGATTTCAACAAGATTACCGTAGTGAAGCCTAATGGAGATTACGAGGAGTTTCCAAAACTTTCAAAGCGCGAGGTCGCTGATGCGATCCTCGATCGAGGTGCTTTGTGCTTGACCGATATTAATCAATGAAACGTAAAGATGGCATAACAAGTATCGCCAGACGTTATGGCCCGTAAGGAATACAGACAACAGCTTATTGGAGAAATAGTCGAGACGGAATTTATTTCTACACAAGCTGAGATTACTGAACATCTTGCAAAAAAGGGCATTAAGGCTACTCAGGCAACTATTAGTCGTGATGTAAATGAATTGCGACTCGTGAGACTATCCACCGGCAAAGGAAACCACCGTTATCGGTTGTCTCCACTAGAAAACGGGATAGATGCGATGACTGAACTGTCCCAGCAACTGAGGTTATTCGTCCGTGATCTGGATAGAGGTCACAACACCCTTGTCCTTACTACTGACGAAGGTCAAGCTAGCGGAATTGCAAAAGTAATAGATAAGTTGGATCGGGACGATATTGTAGGTACTCTTGCAGGGTTCAACACTATTTTTGTTGTTTTGCGAACTGCAGAGATGGCTGAGGTGCTGCTCGACGAGTTAGAAGGGTTGCTTCACTAAGGCTATACCCAAAGTTAGGATGTACAGGTCGGTCGTGTAGTTAAATAATTTTAGTTAGTTAAGCCCAGAACATTTTTTGTTAGTGCTAATACCGTTTCGATGCTAATCTTGAGACTAGTGAGCTCTGGAGGTCCCAGAATGAACCGAAGGCTTCTTGCCTCGCTATTTTTTGTTCTTACCGTTAGCTGGGGATTAGCTCAAACGTTTGTTGTTTTTCCTGTCCAGTCTCCAGACACTCTCCTTGGCTTTGCGGTTGCAGATCGTATATCTAGAGAATTCATAGATGAATTCGATGAGATCGTTGGTCCTGAGATTGCAGTAAGTTTAGTACCGCCACTGCCTGTTGGCACCAATTACTTGAGCCCTGGTGTTTTCTTGAAAGACCGGTCATTCAATAATCAGGTTGGCGCTGTCTTAGCTCGAGAGCTCTTCGGAGCGGATTTTGTCTTAACTGGGGAAGTGATCAATTCCCCAAACGGCCTAATTTTGAAGTTATACC
The DNA here is from genome assembly GCA_002707365.1 of Trueperaceae bacterium. NCBI lineage: Bacteria > Thermotogati > Deinococcota > Deinococci > Trueperales > Trueperaceae > Trueperaceae bacterium. The sequence continues at coordinate 175,512 of PAMQ01000003.1, read as the reverse complement.
TGGCTGGGGTAAATGGGGTTAATACACATACTGTGAGGTCTGCGGTGAGTCAACCAGGCCTGCTAATTGATAAGGCAGTCGCAATTGTTGCGACTAGGCTTGATCTGAGAAAACCAGAAATTGGATCAACGTTTGTTTCCTCCAATGTTGAAAGGGATTACCTTAGTGCCCTTAACTTGATTAGTCGCGGATTTCTAGAGGACGCCCGGGCGTTGCTTGCCCAAATGGACTCCCATCCCGGCGCTGCTCGTTTAAGGCGAAACCTCGCCGCTGTTTTTTCTAGGAAGGCAGGTGATGATCCAGGATTGCAGGCGACTATGTCCCTTAATAGTTTAGAATTTAGTGAAACACTTGCAATAAAGTATTTTCGAGATTTCGCTGACAACTCTAGCCTGTTGGCACCCCGATTGTGGATCGCCATTCTCTCGGCTAGCAACAACGACTTGGACAGTGCTATTGAGGCTTTTGATTTAGCAGCGGCAGAACACCCATATGGTGTCGTTGCACGTGCAAATTTCCGAGCTTCTAGAGGTCTACCAGGGGTGGAAGAAGACATTCTAAAAGTTTTAGGACAGGTCAAAGAAGGAGCTGTCGGCGTTGGTACTTTATTAGGACTCGCCGTCGTTGCTGACTATAAGGCCGACATTGTGCTAGAACAGACTGCTTTGGAAGATCTCAATAGGATTCAACCAGATTTTCTATATCCCTACGAGCGTCTCTCCTTTATCGCCTTTGAACAAGAGGACTTTTTTGATGCTCATAGTGCGCTATTGAAAGCTGTACACTTAGACCCCGATAATGATTTGTATTGGACTAACTTAGGTTGGGCTTACTATCTTATTGGTCTTCTAGATAAGAGTGAGGAAGCCTCACTTAGGGCAGTGCAGCTTAATCCTCAACGATTTACTGCCTTCTATAACCTAGGGTTAATGCAGGTGCTGACAGGTCGCCTTGAACTCGCCGTAGAGCAATACAGACGTGCCGTTAGCCTCAGCTCAGAGGTTGATCCAAATGCCATTATAGATCTTTTAAAGGCGCTTGAGAAATATCCAGACCAGCAAGGTATCCACTATGCACTAGGATACCTTTATGAACGTCAGGGTAAGCATTTAGCAGCTGCTGACCAGTACGAGATTTATCTAAACAAAACCGGCAATGACCTACCCTTAACAGTTTTCGCGAGTAAGCGAATACTTGCTCTGAGGGCTCCTCCAGCTGCTATTGCCATTAATAACATCATAGAGATTTGTTTGGGACAAAATGGCATATCTGCTGCTCCTTATCATCCGGGTGACACCATTTATCCTAGGTTTGAGGTAATTACGGAAGGTGAAGCTCTGCCAGATAAACTTCAGATATCAATAAATTTACTAGATCGCGGGGGCTTAATCTTGAGACAAACCGATGGCGAGGTCAGCGTGCCTTACAACGCGGTTGGCTTGGTAATTGACCAGTTCGGGCTTGATATTCCGTTGACTCTAGACCCAGGTTCCTACGAACTCCGTGTTTCGGTCAATACCTCAGAGCAAAGGTTTTCTCATGCAGCGGTAACGTTGACTGTGAAGGGTAGCCAGGTGTTACTCCGTCAGCTGATTAGTCGCAACATACAAATGTTGGGAATTAGAGCAGGACGTTTTTTATTTGGACCTCGTAATCTTTCCCGTCCTGAGCTGCTTCCGCGAATCTTGGTTCAGGAACTGAGGAGTGCGGCCGAAGAGGCGGAAAAGATCTTACCGGAAGCAAAGAAAGGTAGATTTGAGGGTATGTCAGGTGGCAAGCTCTTCGCAGATAGTACTGAAAGAGACGTAAGGGACTTTCTTAGGTTTCTTCTTTCTCAACGAGTTCAAGATACCGAGCTAGTCTTCGCCGAGGCCTATGCAAAGTGGGCCTTAGATGGAGCTCCGCTGTATTAAGCGATAGGGCCTGGGTGGGCCGGTAGGTTTAGGAAAAGAGTTTCCCGAAGATCCGGAAGCCTGCCAAATAGGTGCCTAGTGCAGATCCAAAAGTAGCGAATATAAAAATTAGAAGTGTTCTGGCAACTCGATTTGACCACCATCCCTTAGTAGTCGTTATATCTGAACGTAAGTCCCGAAAGTCCGATATCTTTGGTTTTCGGGCCCATAATTCCAGGCCTGCAGCTACAAAACCAGCGCCTATCATGGGATTTAGAGAGGTAAAAGGAGCAGCCAAAAAGGTGCCTATTATCGTCATCGGGTGGGCAAGGGCAAGTATGGTACCGATGGAAGCTAGAGCTCCATTAATTAAGAACCAATCAATAATGATTTTTAGGCCTAGTTCCGGGCTCCTGTTGAAGCCAATCCCGAACCCAGTAAGGATAAGCGACACGATGACCCACGGTATGATTTTTAGCCACGGACTAGGGGCAGGAACTTTTTCCAATCGTTCTATTTCAGCAGCTGGATTAGTTACTCCAGTTTCAAGATTTTTCACTAGTCCTCGGAGGTGTCCTGCTCCGACAATCAACAAAACGTGTTTGTAGGACGAATAAGAATTGCCGCCAAAAACGTCGAGGTAAATCCTACAAGCCATATATAGGTCTCTCTCAGCTATCAGTGGAGTAAAAAGAGCTTGAGAACCTTCTGAGAATTCGGCGAATGTGGCTTCTAGTATGTCGCCTTGCTTAAGATTCTCTATCTCTTCGGGAGAAATATTTTGGCGGGAAAATGTGCTGAAAAGTAGGCCACCCATCAGGCTAAAGCGTTGCCACCAAGGTATATTACGATAGGTGCGGCGTAACGTGATGCCTATGTCACGATCAACCAATAAGAGTGGCAATTCAGCAGCTTCGGTATGATGTATTGCAACTCGCATTTCCTCACCTGGTTCAATGCCCACTTGATCAGCTAAACGTTTTTGGAAGGCGCCCAGTGCTAGGTTAGCAGCTACCATACCCGCTTTACCTTGACGTATTACTTGAAAGAGATCAAGCTGGGCCCAGCGGTCTGGTTCCGTGATAGCCGCATAGCGATTTTGGTCAAGTTCAATTGCTACGGCGTCGAAGGATTCCGTAGCAATTAGATCCGCTACCGCCTGGGCGCTTTCTCGGGAAACATGAGCGGTACCAAGTAGAACAAAGTTGACCCCGCCTAGTTTTAAGCGAATTAGCGGCTGCGGTTCTGTGTCATTTTCATTAGAATGACAAGGGACGCTGGAATGCATACTCCGAGTTTACCTGTTCAAGTCAGGTAACAGGTTACCGACCATATCAACGCCCCGTGGGGTCTGGAGGCGTAGACATTATCCTTATTTGATTATTGGCGTTGCCTTGGCTGCGATGTGCTTTGGGGATACAATTGGCTTATGGTGGAAAATAAGAGCGTAAAACAAGTGGAAAAAACACCTGTTCAGATGGCCGGCCAACCTACTTTAGGTAAGATGGTGCGTCTATTCTTGAAATCCCTAATCTTGGCGGTAATCTTTGTTATTTTGATTAGCATTCTTTCCACCTTAGGCGTTCCCTATCTAGATACTATGTGGGGGAAAGTTATTGTCCTGGGGATATTGTGGGTAATAGCTTATCCTCGTATTATGCGAGAATTTCGCACTAGCACTTACGTGAAATCAAAGTAACACTTCGATCGATACGATTGTACCGTCTGTCACAGACCTATTACATGTGTTCGTGCGTTTATGGTGCTCAACAGATGTGCCTAAGACTTATTATTTTGCCTACGATAGCTGTCACCAAAGCGCTTCTGGAATTTTTCAACACGGCCTTCAGTGTCTATAAACCTTTGCTGTCCAGTGTAGAAAGGATGATTACCTGACCAAACATCAACAGTCATCTCAGCTTTAGTGCTGTAGGTTTCTAGAACTACTTCGCCTTCACAATATATCTTGCAAGGAACTAGTTTAGGGTGAATATCTTTTTTCATGGTACTCCTTACCGAAACCACGAGGGTGAGCAGACAAAAAACTGAACAAACCTGACCAGTTTAGCAGGTTAGTTGGCTTTTGGGTAGTATCGGTTTTTGCCTTAGCTGTAACCGATCTGATTTCTAAATTGAGCGCCAAACATTTGTTCAATGGGATTTACCGGAGGTAAGCGCCCCTTTGATACCAGTATACCTTGAGGGCAACAAAGGGAGCCCCTTCGTACATTAGGGAAATTATCCGTGTAATGCAATTGAATCAGGTTTGGGGACAAAAAAATTGAATTATTGTGAGATGTGATTTATTGGAAGTTGCATAACGCAATTCATATCTTGAGCTTACACGTTCTAAGCTGGCTCCTAAGACTTGAAATAAATATTCTTAAGGCTGAGGTAACCCTAACGATCATGTTGTGTTAAATAAATAGTCTTAAAGTGATATTCTCCGGAGTGATATGTTGACCTATCCTAAGACGATGAGTTTAGCCCCAATGGGTCGGGTTGACATGTCTTTTGAGGTGCCGGGATCCAAAAGTTTGACAAACCGTGCTCTTGTATTGGCTGCATTAGCGGATGGAGAGAGCGTTCTTGAAAAGGCTTTAATTGCTGAGGATAGCCAGGTTATGGTTGAAGCCCTCCGAACTCTTGGGATCTCAGTTGAAGTTGAGGACGACCAGTTCATGGTTGAGGGCTGCGGAGGCCGAATTCCCGTTAAGGAAGCTGATCTTGACCTTCGCCTTTCCGGTACTTCGATAAGATTTCTTACCGCCCTTGTTGCTCTTGGTCAAGGATCTTTCCGACTTGATGGTAATCAGCGTATGCGAGAACGGCCTATCCAGGATTTGTTGGACGCTTTAGCAGGTCTTGGGGTCAAGTCGGAAGCACAGTTCCAAACAGGATCCCCACCCGTGATAGTGAGAGCTGATGGTATTAAGGGAGGTAAGACTCATATTGCTGGAGATCGGTCATCCCAGTACTTGTCAGCCCTTCTCATGGTGGCTCCCTTGGCTGATGCGCCTGTTGCAATTGAAGTAACTGGAGAACTCCAGTCGAAGCCATTTATAGACATGACGTTGGCGCTAATGGCGGATTTTGGCGTAATGGTAGATCGAGAAGGCCACAATTCCTTTTATGTTCTCCCATCGGCTTATCAGCCTCAGTTTCATCGGATTGAAGGTGATGCTATGTCCGCAGGGTATTTTTGGGCTGCTGCTGCTGCTTCAGGGGGAAGGGTAGAAATCAGAAACTTGGGCAACTCTTCCTTGCAGGGTGACCGTAGGATTACTGAGATTCTGGATGAGATGGGTTGTCAAGTAATTTGGCGCGATCATAGTTGCGAAGTCATTGGTCCCCGTAATGGTCAACTTAGGGGAGGAGATTTTGACTTAAATGATATGCCCGATCAAGCTCAAACGGTAGCGGTATTAGGCATGTTTGCGGATTCCCCTGTCACCATAACTAACGTGGCTAATATGAGGATTAAAGAAACTGACCGCTTGACAGCTTTGTCCACCGAACTAAGGCGATTAGGTGTCCGTGTAGAGGAGGGTACTGATTCGATCGTCGTACATCCTCTTCGAACTAGTCCGAGATGTATCACCATCGATACCTATGGTGATCATCGTATGGCTATGGCCTTTGCTATCGCTAGCATTAGATTTGATCTAGAGCTAAAAAACCCATCTTGTGTAGCGAAAACTTATCCGGGATTCTTCGATGATTGGGCGATGTTGCGCTCATAGGCGTTATGATGACACCGATGGGTGAGTCCACCATCATAATTACGCTCGACGGTCCGGCCGCCACAGGAAAATCTAGTGTGGGTGTAGAGGTTGCCCGACAACTTGATATTCCATTTATTTCCAGTGGTCTTTTTTACCGGACCGCTACTCTTTTGGCTTTAAGACAGGACGTGAGTCCCGATAACCAGGAAGGTATTATCACTCTTCTTGAACAGCATAAGATTTTATTTCAATCAAGCGGCACAATTAACAGGATTTTGGTTGATGGTGTGGAGGTGAGCCAGAAGTTGCACACAGATCAGATTGACGAGAACGTATCAGCAGTATCTTCTCATCCAGGTGTCAGGTCCTGGGTTCAATCAAGACTACAGGGCCTTGAACCTCCTTTCGTTGTTGAAGGTAGAGACATGGGATCTATAGTTTTTCCAAATGCTGATATAAAGTTTTATCTCACTGCCTCTTCTGAAGCTCGAGCATCTAGACGAGTTAGCGAGAGGAGTTCGGATCTAAACCTTGTAGGGGACGCGCTCGCACGGCGTGATTTGTTGGACGCTAGGCAGCTTAAACCCGCTGGGGATGCTTTGCATATTGATACGGATGGACTGTCATTAGTGGAAGTGACTCAAATGCTGTTAGTACATGTAGCGGCTGTGAATAAAGCATGAAACCTTTTGAAGCTAATGCAGCCCAACTAAGTCACGTAGTAGTAACCAGTACCAGATTCAAGCCTGAGGCTCAGTCACTAGTAGCAGATATATCATCACGCCTTCTTGCCCTAGGTGTTGACGTTGAGACAGATACTTATGGCGAGTTAGATCTCAACCAAGTTGCTAAAGAGGCTGATCTAGTAATTTCAGTTGGCGGGGATGGCACTTTGCTTTCTACTGCACGGAGGCTTGTTGGGACCCACGTACCTGTTCTAGGAGTGAATCTTGGAAAACTTGGGTTTCTTGCAGAGCACAGTCCAAAAGAAATTATGGCGTTTCTTTCTGGTGCGGTTCCAAGTGGTTGGCGGTTAAATCCAAAGATGATGTTGCAGGCTACTGTTCAACGTGATATTCCGATAACACGATATGCATTAAATGAATTTGCCTTGTCACAAGGGGTGATGACACGTCTAATTGGGATCGATATGGAGGTAGACCATCAGCATGCCATCCAATATCGGGCGGATGGCATGGTGGTATCTACCCCGGTGGGATCTACGGCGTATTCTTTGTCTTTGGGCGGCCCTATCTTGACCCAGGGCCTACGGGCTTTTGTGGTGACGCCAATTGCCCCCCATGCTCTTACCAACCGGCCGATTGTACTAGATGGTCGATCACAGGTAAGCCTAGAACTAAAGACTTCAGTTGCTGAGGTAGCCTTACTAGTTGATGGGCAGGAGCGTGTCGAGTTACATACTGGGGATCGTATAGTAGTTACTGCCGCACCTACTGACTTGATACTCGTCTCGAATGGTCGGAGGACTTCTTACGATATCTTGCGACAAAAGCTTGGCTGGGGAACCACTCCAAACCTGCAAGATAAGTGATTAATTCACGGACTCTATAGAGAGATTTCATTTAGGTAATGGAGGGTTTAGGTAACAGAGGAGATCTTGTTTTTTGGCTAACATAACACTACTTTCTAATGGTCATGGTGAAGATGCTATTGGGGCTCTTTTAGGCTTAGAGGTTTGTGAAGTCCGTCCTGATTTGCATGTAAGGGCTTATCCATTAGTCGGTACGGGTGATTCGTACGAGGAGGCTGGTTTCGAAATCCTAGGTCCACGCAGAGTGATGCCTAGTGGAGGCCTTACGCTTCATTCAGCTTCAATGTTACGGCGGGATCTTTGTGCTGGGTTTGTGGGACTGACTTTGCGTCAATGGAGCGACTTAAAGAGGTTGGAAACAGATATTTTAATAGTAATTGGGGACATATATGCACAACTTCAGTCAGCCTTGGTAAAAACAAAATGTCGATTCGTGTACCAGGCGTTGGTTTCCGCTCTTCATGGTCGTGGAAGACCGAAGGGAGGCATGCGCAGAGTATTCATGGAGGTGTTTACTCCGTTAGAGCGTATGTTAATGAGCAGGTTAGCTGAACGGGTATATGTCCGGGATGTTGAAACTAAGAGTCATCTTAGAGGGATGGGTCTCGCTAAAGTAGAATTTTTAGGTAATCCAATTCTTGATGCTGCGGACGGTAATCCAATTTCATGTCTAACTAAGAAGGGATTTTCTGTGGTCCTTTTACCAGGTTCACGGGATTATGCTGTTTCCGCGCTTGGGACCATGCTTGCGTCTTTGGTGAAGACTAGAACTTTAAGTGGTGCCGTTGCTTGGTCGGGAGGTGAACTACCCCGATTTCCTGGTTGGCGCACTGAATCTGGTAATGGAGTGGGAGGCCTAAAGGCTGTATTACATAATCAAGATAAGGAAGTTTGGGTTTTTGAAGATAGGTTTTATGACCTATTAGCAGGGGCTCAGGTGGTTCTCGGTACGGCAGGTACAGCACATGAACAGGCAGCTGGACTTGGAATCCCAATAATTGCTTTCCCAGTACCTCCTTACTACACAGAAGCGTTCTTGATTAATCAACGGCGTTTATTGGGTCCAGCTCTGACTATATCCAGAGCCGATCCTGATGAAATAGCTAGCCACCTCCTACGCTTTCGTTATAACAAAGGAGACCGCGATATCGCAGCACATGCTGGACGTTTACGGATGGGACCGTCTGGCGGTTCGAAGGCTATTGTCCGTGATATTATTACCCGAGCTGTAGACATTGGAGTTCTGTCTCAAAAGAATTAGGTTAATACCTAGCTGTCCAGTAAGATTTTTGCTAAAATCTTTTGAATTACCTAATCTAGGTACTTGGTTATGATCAAGAGTCAACCCTCCGCGCCCCAAATTAGCGCTAAAGAAAAGATTTCCCAGAGTGTTTTGCGATTACAGGGAATTATTAAGAGCTTTCCTGACCAACCGCATCCCGCAGTAGTGGATTTCAATCTCAAAATTGAACAAGGAGAATTCGTCGCCTTACTTGGGCCATCTGGTTGTGGGAAAACGACCTTACTTAGGCTCATTGCAGGTTTCGAGATGCTTGATCGAGGCTTAGTTGAGGTTTCTGGGTTTATGGTTTCGGGTCCTAATGTGTGGATCCCACCAGAAAAACGCAAAATAGGTTTTGTATTTCAGGATTATGCACTATTTCCTCATCTTGACGTTTTGAGCAATGTCGCATTTGGCATTAAGGGGCTTTCTAAGTCTCAGCGTATTGACCGTGCTAGGGAAGTTATGGATCTTGTTGGGCTCACAATTTTTCGTGAGCGCTTTCCGGGGCAGTTGTCTGGGGGCCAGCAGCAGCGAGTGGCTTTGGCGCGTGCTTTGGCCCCGAGGCCAGATCTCATACTGTTAGACGAACCATTTAGTAACCTGGATGCAGGATTACGAGATAATACACGTATTGAGGTTGGTCGGATTCTTCGTGCTAGTGGGACTACTGCGCTTCTTGTTACTAATGATCAAGAGGAAGCAATGATGTTTGCAGATAGGCTTGCGGTTATGCGAGCAGGTCGGGTGGAACAGTTTGGTTCGCCGGAGGAAGTTTACTCGCGTCCCAGGACTGCTTTCGTTGCTAAGTTCCTTGGCATGGCTAATTTTATTCATGGATCGGCGCGGGGTAATGTGGCTGAAACGGCGTTAGGAGCCCTGGAGCTGAGCCAACCAGCAAATGGCGCTGTACTACTTTCAGTTCGCCCGGAAGCCCTTGTTTTTGATAGGGACGCTGGTTTTCCAGTAGAGGTGGTATCTCGGGCTTTTAAGGGACATGATCTAACTTACAGGTGTCAATTGCTCGGGAAAAATCGTCTTTCGTCAGAACCATTTTTGGTGCAGACCGGTCCAAATTGTGATGTCAAACCGGGTGATCGAATCAGGCTTCGTGTTTTTGGGAAAGCAGTACCTTTAGGTTTGAGTGAAGCTTAGTGTTATTCTGTTGCGGCGTCAGCTCGGGCTTCAGATCCAACTAATAACTCTCTTAACCGAGAAAGGCAACGATAGTGTTTTTTTACGTAAGCGCTGTTTACGTAACTAGGATCAAAAAGCTCCAAGAGAGTTACCGAGCTTGCTGCCTTAAATTGCACTTCTTGGTCGTACAGTTGGTCAATAAAGTGTACGAAGCGGAGTGCATTATTTTGAAAAGCTATTGGTTCGACTCCAGAAATATAAAGGGCGCCGATACCCTTTAAAAAATTTTTGTAGTGAATTGGGTGGAGCGAGGCTAGAACGTCCATGAGTTGAGGCCAGGTCCCGGTTACCTTTATGCCGTCTGAGGAGTCACAATAGGTATGCTTACGGAGACAGTTTTCCGATAAAAAATTTCCAGATAATGAACGATCCCGGTAGTCGGGTCCGTCAATCAAAAGCACGTCGAAGTGCGTGGCGATACTTTGAATTTCTCGCCGAAAATCTTCGGCATTAAAGCGCCCTTCGCCTTGTGCGTTGGGTGTAGTGTTAGAGGTTGTGACTATGGTACCTCCCGCTAGGAAAATCTCTGCAAGGAAGTTCTTAATTATTAGTGTGTTTCCGGGATCGTCTAGTTCAAACTCGTCGAGACAAATAAGTCGATGTCCCCCCAGCATTTGACGTAATTCTCTCTGGCTTAGGGCTCCTATTAAATAGACCAATTCCTGAAAGGAAAGGTAGATTTTTTCGTTAAAGGGAGCCGCATAATAAAGGGCCGTTAACAGATGAGTTTTACCAACCCCAAATCCCCCATCTAAGTAAAGACCAGTTCCGACTATTTTCCTCCGTCTCAAGTGAAATAATCCTCTGCTGGGAGTAAAAGAGGGCATAGATCTCACGAAATTATCTAAACGATCTAGTGCCATTATTTGGCTGGGATCCTGCGGACAATATGTTTCGAATCGGGTATTCCGGAATCTTGGAGGCGGGGTGAAATTAGGTAGTGTTAGCCCAACAGGTAGCTCAAGTAGCTCAAGTGGAACTATCTGACTCACGGGCCGAGCCTACCATGGGGTAGGCGTTAGTTTGACAGGGATTGGTTTGTAGCCTACGATAACTTACACCCAAGACGTTCCGGGGAAGTCCGGTGAGAATCCGGCGCTGTCCCGCAACGGTAGATTCGAAAGTGGTTTGCTGAATTCACGTCTTTCGAACTAGCCCGAATACCGGACGTCAAGGAGACTGCACCCCTTGCGAGGACGAGGAAGGGCAGCCTTAGGGAAGTTTTAGGCCTCCCTTGGCGGCCAACCTAGGTTTTAGGTAGAATTTCTGTCCTTCGCAGGAGCCTGTTGGAGGCAACTGTGAGAGTATTGAGATCTATCTTAGTTCTTGGGGCTACATATTTTTTCTTTTCTGCTGTAGCTACTTCTTTTCCGTTAGTCCTGACTGATTATCTTGGCCGAATGGTCACAATCGCTGATAAGCCTAAACGCATAATAAGTTTAATGCCTAGCGCTACTGAGACTGTTTGCGCTTTAGGCGCATGTGATCAGCTTGTGGGACGAGATACATTCAGCAATTACCCGCCAGAAGTTATGGAGTTAGCGGATTTAGGTTCCCCATTTTCTGTCGATCTTGAGGCTATTATAGCGCTAGAACCGGATCTCGTGCTTGCTGATCAGTTTAGTGGAGTAGCAGCGGCTCTTGATGAATTTGGGGTGACGGTTTTCGCAGGAGTACCTCAGACTATCGAGGAGGCATTTGCATTCTTCCGAATTGTTGGTGAAATTACTGGCCTTCAAACGGAAGCAGCTCTATTGATTGGCCGTATTAATGGAGAGATTAATGAGTTAGAAAGGCTTGTCGTTGGTAGGGAGTCGTCTCCCCGTATTTATTTTGAACTTGACCCTACACCCTATAGTGTTGGTCCTAATTCGTTTATAGGGGAGTTAATCAGTAGCGCTGGTGGTGTCAATATCGTGACTGAAGTGATGGGAAGTTTCCCCCAATTGGATCCGGAATTTATTGTTGCTTCAGATCCCGAAGTTATTGTGTTGGGAGATGCGCCATTTGGGGAGACATTTCGAACGATAAGTGCTAGGCCAGGATGGTCGCAGTTAACAGCAATTAAATCTGGCCGAGTAGCCGAACTAAGTCAATCGGAAGTTGACGTGATGAACCGTCCAGGTCCAAGGTTAGGAGAAGCTATCCGGCTTTTAGCTGATCTTTTGCATCCGGATTTGTTTTGACCAACTATGCTAAGCGACCAAGCGGCAAGCGTATTCTGGCGTGGTTGGGGCCATTAAGACTTTCTGGGTTTACGTTGTTATTAGTGTCGATCTTTGCAACTGGTATTGGCTCGATCGATCTTTCTTTTAGCGCTGTTAGCCAAGCTGTTTGGAATGGTATCACTGGCCAGGTTGAAAGTACTTACGATGTAATCGTTTGGCAGATTAGAGTGCCGAGAGTCCTTCTCGCAGGTATGGTGGGCGGGGCGCTTGCGGTTTCTGGTGCAACCTATCAGGCAGTGTTTCGCAATCCTTTAGCCGAACCATACCTTTTAGGGGTGGCTAGCGGGGCTGCTTTGGGAGCGACTATTGTAATGGCTTTCGGAGCAGGGTTCCTACTATTCGCAGGAGTTGGTTTACCGATTGTTGCATTTATTTTTGGGCTTGTAACCGTTTTAGTTGTGGTGTTTTTAGCCCGCCAGAGAGGGCGACTTCCTGTACTATCTTTAGTTCTTGCGGGTGCAGTATTGAGCGCAATTTTTACCGCCATTACGTCTTTTTTAATGCTATCTGCGAGGGAACAGGTTGCGGGAATAATAGCGTGGCTACTTGGTAGCTTCTCTCTAGCTAGCTGGGATGAGGTAATTATCGTTTTCCCTCTTATGGTGATTGCCCTATCGATCATTGGTTTATCGGGTAGATACCTTAATTTGCTTCAGTTAGGTGAAGATCAAGCAGCTCAGCTTGGCCTTAATGTTGAAACAACCAAACTTGTGCTCGTTGCTGCAGCTACTCTCGCTACTGCCGCTGCTGTTAGTGTTAGTGGAATCATTGGTTTCGTAGGCCTTATGGTTCCTCATGCAGTAAGATTGGCATTTGGTCCGGATCATCGTGTTCTCATTCCATTGACCGTGATTTTAGGAGCTATTTTTATGGTTCTTGCTGATTTGGTCGCACGTACCCTTATTGCGCCAGTTGAAATTCCTATTGGTGTTATCACCGCTCTGGTGGGTGGACCGTTTTTTCTTTTCCTCCTTAGAACGCAGCGAGTCGTCCGGTGATTGAGGTTCGTGGCGTTTCAGCTGGTTACGATGGTAGGGACGTTATTAGTGATCTCCATTTGGTTGTACCAGAGGCAGAAGTAACTGTACTTTCTGGGCCTAATGGGGCCGGGAAAAGTACTGTAATTGCCTTGCTGACAAGATTATTGCGGCCAAGGAAAGGACAGTTACTTCTCGATGGCCGTCCACTGAGAGGTTATGGTCGCCGGGAGCTAGCACGAAGCTTTTCGGTGGTTCCACAAAAAGATATTCTACCGGGTGATTTTTCTGCTCTAGAAATTGTTCTCATGGGTAGGATGCCTCACCTCGGATTGTTTGGGTCCGAGCAGGAGAGTGATTGGCGCTTTACTAAAGAGGCCATGGAACGAACAGATACTTGGAATTTACGTCGAAGATTGATCGCCACCTTGTCCGGAGGAGAGCGTCAAAGGGTTATATTAGCTCGTGCTTTAGCCCAGCGCCCTCGATTCCTCCTTCTCGATGAGCCAACGAGCCATTTAGACCTCCAACACCAGGTAAAACTTATTAGGTTGATTCGCCGTGAGGTAAGAGAAGGAATCGGCGCTCTTGTAATCCTTCACGATTTAGTTTTAGCTGCTAAGATCGCTCAAACATTAGTCCTTATTGACTCCGGCCGTAATATAGTCGCCGGACCACCTGCTGAGGTGCTTAGGGAAGACCGTATACGTGAGATATATGGTGTGAACGTTGATTTGGTACCGGATCCGGTAGTGAAGACTCCGCTAGTTGTTCCCCGCCTTGATTGATAGGAATACGGAAGTTGGCAAGGCCTGAGAACAAAACTCTAATTGAGTGGTTATCAGTGATTAGATTGGCCTCATACCTTAAAAAATCTTTTTACAATGCGCTAGGTGGGTCGAATCTGCGTCGCACTGCTTTAGCTAGGTTATAGGAATCTAAGAGTTTTAGTGTAGATTTCTCCCAGCTCCAGGCTTCAGTATCGATTCTTGCTTGAGATCCAAGTTTATTACGCAAATGTATATTACCCAAAAGCAGTTTAAGCTGATTTCTAAGGTTATCAAGGTTGCCAGGCGAGAAAAGTAAGCCGTTTTCACCGTGTTGAATGACGTCTGGGATCCCTCCCGCTCGGGCACCGACTACGGGTACTCCTGAAGCCATAGCCTCTAATGCGACGAACCCAAGCGTCTCGGTATCTGATGGAAAGGCAAAAACGTCTGAACTTGCGTATGCTTTGGCCAAATCGGTTCCGCCCATATATCCCGTAAATAGCGTCCTAGTACCTCTAAAAAGCTCTTTGAGGGATGATTCGGCAGGACCGGAACCCACAATGGCAAGACGTACCCCCGATAACTTACTAATTGGATCCAGTAACCAGGAGATGCGTTTTTCGTTAGATAATCGGCCGACATATATCATCAGGGCTTCATCAGGGTGCCCTTCGGTGAGAAAATTACGCATCTGCGAAGATTGGTTACTAGGGTTGAAACGATTTGTATCCACCGCTTTATGCCAGAGGCGAACCCGCTTAATGCCCTGATTTCGCGCTGCATTGAGTATTGGCTGGCTTGTACAAAGGTTAATGTGAGCTCGATTGTGTACCTCTCGTAAGAAAGCCTGACCGGGACGAATAAGAAAAGAGAGTCGGAGGTGTCGGGCGTATTGTGCAAGATCGGTGTGATAACTCGAGAGCAGAGGCAAATTACGTTGCTTGGCAATTGCAGTTCCCCAAAGTCCCATAACTACAGGATTAATTACATGAACTACATCTGCCTGGAACAAATCTAACTCTCGACCTATCCGGCGCCGGGGTAAACCTAGTATTTGTTCCGGGTACCAGGGGCGGAATGCGACCCCAGGTACTGGAACGACTTTGTGCCCAAAATAATCCTCTGGCAGGGCTTCATTAGATGTTGTGGGGGCGAAAATAATAGCCTCGTGATCAAGGCGGCGAAGGTGTTCCAGAGTGTGGAGTAGCCTGGTTACTACCCCATCAATTTTGGGGAGGAAAACTTCGGTGAAGTAGGCGATTCGCATGCTAATGCCGGAGCGTTATCCTAGTCTACCTTTATCCTAGGTACGGGCGGGGTTGCCGAAACTGAACGAAAGCCTAGGCCTATAAGCGGTATCTAAGGGTCAATTGTTCCCCTTGGACGTTTGATTTGGGATACCAGCGAAGTGTTTGCTTGTCCAAACGCTAGTACAGGGTATTTTGTTAAGGTCAACCCTGTAAGAATATTTTGTCGCAATATCCGTAACTTCAGTAAGCAATCCTGTGCTCAAGGTAGTCGGGTTTAAGCCAAGATCTAAGAAAAGGTCGTTGCGGACGTGGAGGTCGTTCTCTGGATCTTCTTTACGGGGATTTTCCACATAGGCCACCTCCGAATTAGTAGTAGTTGCAACTAGTTTGGCAAGATCACGGATTTTGTGAGTTTCAGTCATTTGGTTTAGGATACGCACTCTATCACCTCTGTCTGGAGGGTTTTCGAGAGCGAGTTGGATACAGCGAACAGTGTCTTGAATGTGGATGAAAGCTCGAGTCTGCCCGCCTGTGCCGTGGACGGTCAGAGGGTATCCTACAGCTGCTTGCATTAAGAATCGGTTTAAAACTGTACCGTAATCACCGTCGTAATCAAAACGATTGACAAGCCGTTCGTCAAGGAGTGAGTCTTCAGTGTTTGTACCCCAGACAATTCCTTGGTGTAGATCTGTTATTCGGATTTCATCGTTCTTGGCGTAGTAGGCGAAGAAGAGCTGATCCTGGGTTTTCGTCATGTGATATATGCTGCCAGGGTTGGCAGGATACAGAATTTCCTGATGAACTTTTTCACCAGTATCGGTCGTTACTTCAATTGGAAGATAACCCTCAGGTATCTTCATTCCGGCTGTGCCATACCCGTAAACGCCCATGGTTCCCAGATGAGCCAAATGAACGTCTACACCGCTTTCAACTATTGCGCAGAGGACGTTGTGGGTAGCATTAAGGTTATTGTTAACAGTGTAACGCTTGTGGTAAGCGCTTTTCATGCTGTAAGGAGCAGCCCGTTGCTCTGCAAAATGAACAATAGCTTCTGGTCGTTCGTCTTTGATCAAAGTGAGGAGACGGTGGTAATTGGTAGCTATGTCAAGGTTATGAAAGACTATTTTTCTTCCTGTGCTCTCTTGCCAAACTCGGAGTCGAGTTCCGGTGGGTTGGATTGGTGTTAAACTTCCAGCTTCTAATTCGTTATCGATATTACGTCGACTTAAGTTATCAATGATTATTACATCGTATCCAAGGCGAGAAAGATGAAGACTAGTTGGCCAGCCGCAGAAGCCGTCTCCACCAAGGACGAATACCTTCATTTAGGCCTCCTAGAAGAGCCCCATTTGAGCTTTCTTGGGGCAGACATCGTAGCTTACCACCTAAACCGTAGTAAGGATTACTTCGGTCCAGATGAGGTGGAGCGAGGAGAGTGTTTTTTAACAACTTTACGGAAACGCTGATAAAGGTCACGTTTTCTGGACTGGACTTCTTCGTACGACCAATCTCCTGGTTTAATGAGAGACCACACCGATATTATTGCGATGAAGGGTGCGTGGAGTACAGCCCAAAGTAAGGTTGGTAAACCTACAAGGTCTCGCCGGCCGAGTTGAATGAGTCCTAAGTTGATGCCAAATAATTCTACCCCCATTTTAATTCCCCAGAGGGGAATGACCCAGAGGGCGATTTTGGGTGCAAAGGGAATTGCAACTATGGCAATCGTCAGCATCGTGCTTTGACCTGCAAGCAAAATTAGGCCCGCTAAGAACCCAGGTTGGTAGTGCATAGGATGGTGATATCGCGAGACCCAACGTATGCGTTGTCGGAGCAGTGATTTAAAGGAAGGCATTGGTTGAGTAAAGACTCTACAGGCCTGATCATCTGCAATGACTATTTTCATGCCAGGTAATTTAGCTAGCTTTTGGGTTAAGAGGTCTTCATCGCCGCTTGGAGATTTTCCAAAACCACTGAAACCACCGATCTTTTCAAAGGATTCACGGCGATAGGCTTGATTGTTAGCCGTTGAGGCTAACGGAAGGCCTAATCGCAAGAGGCTGCGCATGGCCAGCATAAGTGAAAACCAGTCGATAGTTTCGAAATATTCGTGCCAAGTGAGAATAGTCTGGGCTCGCGAGGTTTCGACTAAGCCAACCACCATGCAAACGTCACTTCTGAAGTGTCCTACCATGGTCCTCACCCAGTATGGAGGCACTATACAATCCGCGTCCGTAGTTATTATTATTTCAACCTTTGCGGACTGGATGCCAGCGTTAACAGCATTTACCTTAGGAGAAAAATGGTCGTTAGGAAGATCCAGGCGAAGGTAACGGTAACGAGAATCTCGCCGAGATGCTTCACGGATGATGGAACTAGTTCCATCATCCGACCGGTCGTCGATAATAATGAATTCCAATTTTCCAGGATAAATCTGCTGTTCCAAAGAATTAAGCAAGGTTGGGAGGGACGATTCATCATTTCGAGCTGGAACAATAACACTTACGAATGGAGTGTGGTCTTTGGTTGATTTGGTTATGCGTAAAATAATTCCTAGGACTATAACTAATAAAAGCAATATATATGCGGTGACTAATGCAGACAGGACAATTAGAAACAACGACATAGAAAAAGCCTCCTACATGTTATCACCGGTTGTTACGCTATAACTTCTTTAGTAAGTTTGTGTAAAACCCAAGGTCCATTGTATTACTTTAACCATCCGGCTCTGCTTTTCTAATAGATCTAATGCTTACCTAGTTTGAAGATAGCCTTAAGTAGTCACAATGAATTAAATGCGAATCTCATGCTAGACTGACCGGCCGTGCGTGTCGGCTTCATCACACAGCTTCTGTGGAATCGTTATGGATCTTTTTGGAAGAAACTTCTTAAAGATGCTGGGGCAGAGATAGTACTACCTGAGCCGGGTATGGTAGGTAGCGGTCCCGACGATTATAGGCTACAAAAAATTCCTTCATTCATCTTCCGACTTTCGGCTGCTCAGGCTCTTGCCTTGAGAGATGATGTTGACCTATTAATTGTCCCAGATTTATCCGAGGGTGTAGAAGTGAATCGCGGAGCTGGACAGGATCCGTGGGTGGCTCAATTTTCTGAAACTTTACAAAGTGTCGTTGGGAGGTTCCCTCAGATATTATCTGTACCTGTATCATTAACACCAACAATAAAAGGTCGGGCTATAGAAGTTTTGCAGCATATTTTGCAGGATTCGGCAAGGGTTCGTCGCGTATGGGAACGAAATCAGGCTTACGCGAGATACAGGTGGCGCCAAGAGGGCGTACAAGAATTAACCTCTAACTATCACTTGGTTGGTTTCATTGGGCAACCGTGGGTAGTTGGAGCGCAAAGTTTACGTTATTTCAAATCAGATAGTTATTCTGTTTTGTCGCAAAGTACTTTCGATCCACAAGTTCTCCGTCGAGAAGCAAGCACTGTTGAGTCAGAGCTGCTCCCTAGTGATATGGAAGCCCTAGGAGCCGCTAGGTTGTTTAATCGAAGGGGAGACGTAACTAGGCTTATCGTCGTAGCCGATAGGATCAGTTCTGACGATTGGTTGGTACGGTTCATTCAGCGAAAGAGTCATAAGCCAGTCGAATCTGTGCAGCTTGAGGATCTTTTAAATTAGGGCAATAGGTGTCTAGTTTAAGCCTAGTACAAACTGATGGTGACTATTGGTTAGAATTAGCTTTGGTGCAGATTGTTTCCTTGGTAGCGGTTGGTCTTTATGCTGTAGCGAACTTCGTTCAAGCCTGGTCTGTTGTTCGCCGTAAACCTATAATGGCGGTAGTTTTCATGATATCTGCTGTAATTATAGGGGTATCGTCTGTGGCTTTTATTTACTCCCCAGGTATTGCTAGGCCACTTCTGGTATTTGGGTTAATTTTTGCCTCTCTAGGTGGGTTATTGAACGCTTGGATTGTGCTCGGAAAGGTAATTTTGTGGCGACACCTTGTTAGAGCTAGCATAGCCTTAGTAATCTATGTCTTAATAACATTCGGTTGGGGTATCAATTAGGAAGGTAAGAGGAGCTTGGTTGAGTTGGTGGCAAGAATACTCCTATGACGCATTAGGCGGCTTTTAGAAGGCATGCTGTCCGGTAATCTCGCGCCCTAGGACTAGTGTGTGTATGTTGTCTGTCCCTTCATAGGTAGAAATTGCTTCAAGATTAAGCATGTGACGGATTGTTGTGTATTCGGTAGTTATTCCATTGGCCCCCAAGAGGTCTCGAGTTGATCTAGCTATTTGAACGGCAGCTCGTACGTTTTCACGCTTAGCAAGGCTTACGCGTGAGGGTGAGTCGCGCCCCTCACCTTTCAGTCGAGCTAAATGGAATGCGAGCAAAGTGCCTTTAGTTAGGCCCGTTAGCATATCGGCTAGTCGGGCCTGGATTAGCTGTTTTGTTGCAAGGGGCGTTTCAAATGCTGGTCGTTTAGCCACGTAAGTAGTAGCTTCTTCGAAACAGGCGGTAGCGGCACCAAGTACACCGAAAGAAATTCCGAATCGAGCTTGATTAAGGCACGATAAGGCCCCACGTAATCCAATTATTTCAAGTCTATCTTCTTCAGTGACCTCTACGTCGTGTAGATATAGCTCTGACGATATTGAAGCCCTCATAGACATCTTAGAGGTGATATCCACTGTCGATAAGCCTTCTGTATTCGTATCAATTGCGAAACCCAACACTTGTTCTGTATCTTCGTCCTTAGCCCAAATAATTGCCACATCAGCTATAGTTCCGTTTGTGACCCAACGTTTCCTACCATTTAAGACGTAACGGTTTCCAACCTTGCGAACTCGGGTTTGCATATTCCCGGGGTCACTACCAGCACCCGGCTCAGTTAAGCCAAAGCAGCCAATTGCATTACCACTTGCTAGTGGTGAAAGCCAGCGCGATTTNAGGGCATCACTACCGTAAGTATNAATTGGCCACATNACGAGGCNCGATTGGACACTAACAAAAGACCTCATCCCGCTATCTGCAAATTCTAATTCGCGATTTACGAGGCCATAAGCTAAATGCGAAGCCCCAGCACCCCCATACTGTTCTGGGATAGTCATCCCTAGAATGCCTAGTTCGCCAAATGCTTGGGGGAGATGAGGTGGAAATTGTGCAGTTGACCACCAATCTTTTATGTAAGGCATTATTTCCGAGTAGACATACTCACGAACTCTATCTCTGATTACTAGTTCTGCTGGATTGAACAATGATTCAATTTCATAAAAGTCTTGTAGGACTTGAAAGTTGGGAGAGGGCTGGGTGGCTGTTGTGGTCATGTGTAACTCTGCTTTCTATTTGGAATTTAGGTATTTACTTATTTCAATCTTGATAATCATTTTCTGGCTTAATCATCGCCAAACAGTTTTTTCAAAGCGTCTTCTTTGCTGGTTTTTGTTTTGAGGTACCAAAGATCTTCAATGTTTATTAAGCGACCTACGTTGGCTAAGCTTATTAAGGAATCTCTAATGGTATTTAGAGCTAACTCCTCATTGTGATATTCGTCAATATAGCGCTGTACCGCTAAAAGGGTTATTCCCATTCCCCCATGCGTTTCGATTGCCTCGACAACCCACTCATCTATGGCCATGCCTCATCTTACGTGATTACACTAGCTGATTCTGTACCGAGGTAGTTTTAGCGGGGAATTGTGTCAGCAGTATCAGGATCTGGTGGTTTGTGAAAGGCTTCAATCGTTTTATTTGAAAGTTCTCCCCAAGTTACTTTGTCGTCCAAAGTAATTACATTGATAGGGCAGGCCTGGACGCATGCGTCACAACCCATGCAACTACCGGGGTCTAGTTCGAGGACTGCGCCTTCGTCAGGTTTAGGGTTAAAGGTCCTATGGAAAGCATTAGTAGGGCAAACCTGAGTACATACAGGGCACATAATGCAACCATCTGATATTCGAGGTAAAACCCAAGGAACTTGAGTTGTAGGAGCTAAATTCGCATTATCGAGGACGAAGTAGCGCTGGCGTAATTCGTTTGGCAAGCCATTCGTCTCGTCTCCTGGATCTAGAGGCGATAAAGCGATTGCAGTGGCTTGCTGTAGACCTTTAATGCTTTGCCTAAATAGATCACGACGACTAAGGTTAGAGTCGTCAACATCTTGGGGCATACTTTCCACTGAGCAGAATTCAATAGTAATCTCTTGACCGCAAACATTTGCTAGTTTCTTTGCCACTGAAATTTCATCTTCAACTGCTCCAATAACTGCGTCGCTGCCAATCGGACACTCGCTGCAGTTGCTTCGACCGAGGTGAAGATGACTAGAATCATCTGATAATTTAAGTAAATCAGTGGCTCCAAGACGGCCAAAGCAATGAATCTGAGCAGCCTCGCCGTCCACCTGGCTACAGCGCAAGTGGGTAACCGACTTTAATGTCTCGTTCGTTTCGAGAGCGTAGGAGGGACAACTTCGTACACATAAACCACAACCCGTGCAATCCACTTCGTCAATTTCTACCTGACTAGTTAGGGTTATGGCTTCGTGTGGACATACTTCACTACAAGCGCTACAAGCGGTTCGCGATTGTTTTACTGCCAGACATAAATCAGGCTTGTAGTTAGGTGTCACATTTATAGTTTGAGACAGTAACTTTATGATGTCTTCCATTTTTTTGTCCCAGTCCTAGAAGCCGTATTCGTGACTCCGTTTTGTGTCTAGCCGCCTATGGTAGCCAGTTTTTTCAAGATAATCGTCGAAGGCATCAAAGTCTATTTGTTGTTTGTTGTCGGAGAGAGCAACTGTTGGGTTGGGATGCACCTCAATCATTATTCCGTCCGCTCCAATAGCCAGAGCAGATTTGGTGAGCGGAACTAGTAGGTCTCGACGTCCGCCAGAATGGGTAACGTCCACAAGTACGGGTAGGTGGGTTTCTATCTTTGCAAGAGCAACTGCTGATACATCCAGGGTGTTGCGAGTATACCGTTCGAAAGTACGAATACCGCGTTCACATAAGATCACGTTAGGGTTGCCAGCGTCTAAAAGGTACTCAGCTGCTCTAATCCATTCTTCTATCGTTGCCGAAAGGCCCCGTTTGAAAAGCACTGGTCTCTGTGTTGCTCCTACAGCCTTGAGGAGAGAAAAATTCTGCATGTTTCTCGCCCCGATTTGCAGAACGTCAGCATGATCTAGGATTTGAGGAAGGTCGCGGGCGTCCATCACTTCGGTTACAAAATTTAAGTCAAATTCATCGCATGCGGCTCTTGCAAGTTTTAGTGCTTCCAACCCAAGTCCCTGGAAACTGTAAGGGTCGGTACGAGGTTTGAAGGCTCCGCCCCGGAATAGCTTAATGCCTTTAGAAGACACCTTCTCTGCTGTAGCAAATACTTGCTCGTGCGATTCTATTGCGCAAGGACCGGCAATTAGGACTGGTGCGTTTGTTCCTCCTACTGCTGTTTCTCCGATGCATACTACTGTGTCTTTGCTTTGGACTGATCGAGAAGCGAGGTATTTAGCCTTGTCTTGATCATCTTCGAGTTGCATACTGGCTTGGAATATTTGCTTAAACAGACTTTTTAGAGTGTTGTTAGTAAAAGGGCCTTTGTTGGCTGTCATTAATATGTCTAGCATCTTTTGCTCTCGAACTGGGTCGTAATGACTGAGGCCCTTCGCGGTTTGCAAGGTACCTATTTCTTCTGCTATTTTTGCCCTAGCGTTGAGCAGTTCTAGAAGGGCGAGGTTGAGGTCGTCAATCTGGGCTCGTAAATCCTCGATTTGATTTATCATCTTTTACCTTTCGTTGCGAAATACGCACGATGAGTATGGTTATCTCGTACAGGACAACAAGCGGACCAGCTACTAAGAGAAAGTTTACAGGGTCGCCTGTTGGAGTGATTAGAGCCGCTAGAATAGCACCTATGACTATGGCGTGGCGCCGGTACCTAGTTAGCAGGTCAGCCCTAACTAACCCAATCCTAGCAAGGACGAAGCCTAGGACGGGCATTTCAAACAGAAATCCGAAAACTGTCATGTAGAGAAGCATCTTCGAAATGTAGTCACCTATCGAAAGGAAGGTAGTGACTGTAGGTCCTAGGAAGCCGAGGAGAATTGGCAGAGCAAAGGGTAAGACCAGGTAGCGAGCGAACATGGTCCCACCAATGAAGGCAATCATAGACATGAGTACAAAAGGGGCAGCCCAACGTCGTTCTTGTTTGTACAGTCCAGGAGCAATAAAGCCCCACACCTGACCAAGTACGACTGGTGACGCAAAGAGTAACCCAGCGAAGGCTGCTGTTTGCATGCTGACCATGAAGGGTTCCAGAAGTCGAGTGGATATTACTTCTACATCAGCCGGACTAGGGATCGCGTTCTTAAGCCAAGTTAAAAGACGGCCACGGAATACAAACGCTATGCCTGAGCCCACGACCCATGCGCCCAAAACAATTAAGAAGCGATTCCTTAGCTCTTCAATATGTTCAATAAAGGTCAAAGCTGAAAGTGAATTGCGCTTTACTAAGCCTAGCTTTTATTGTCCGTGGTGACATCACTTTGGTTCGCATTATCTTGCTCTTCTGACTCTGCCGCCGTGGAAATATCGGTTTGCATATTCCTAATTCCTTTACGAAACTCTCGGACTGATTGTCCTATGCCCTTTGCCATGTCTGGTAGCCGGCGAGGACCGAAAATAAGCAGAACCACCACTAAAATAATAAGTAGCTCCCAAATTCCTAACGGCCCAATACGCATTTGAAACCTCCGTGGCTCTACGAGTTATAGGCTTTAGTTTAGCACCTGATGCTTAGTGTCCGAGTTCTCTGGATTAGATAAAGAACCAAATTGCAGAGTTTGGTGAGCTCTAAACGCAGTCAGGGACAGCGTTATTAGGCATATTACTGGTTGTTGACACTATTTGAGAGGGCGTGCTAGGCTAGCAAACTGGACATTGATTCCGAGCCCCGGGATAGAGTGTCTGGCGAAGCGACGCCACCCTAGCTCAACTGGTAGAGCATCCGATTTGTAATCGGAAGGTTGTCGGTTCGATTCCGATGGGTGGCTCCACGGTTCGGTTGAACTCACAAATGCGAAGGCATTTAGTAAGGATGGGGCGGCGCCCATTTTGGGTAGCATTGCGGGTAGGTGCCCGAGTGGCTAAAGGGGACGGACTGTAAATCCGTTGGCTATGCCTACGTTGGTTCGAATCCAACCCTACCCACCATTTCAGAGGTGCGACTAACTTCTGGAATTAGCGGGAGTAGCTCAGCCGGTAGAGCGTCAGCTTCCCAAGCTGGATGTCGCGGGTTCGATTCCCGTCTCCCGCTCCACCCTGTGAGCTTTAATAAC
The DNA here is from genome assembly GCA_002707365.1 of Trueperaceae bacterium. Taxonomy (NCBI): domain Bacteria; kingdom Thermotogati; phylum Deinococcota; class Deinococci; order Trueperales; family Trueperaceae; species Trueperaceae bacterium. Next base: position 151,341 of record PAMQ01000003.1, on the reverse strand, counting down.
CGCAGGGTTCCCCGGAGTTGCTAAACGGGGTGCTTCCGGGCTCGTGTAGCTCAGTGGTAGAGCACTCCCTTGGTAAGGGAGAGGTCGACGGTTCAACCCCGTCCACGAGCTCCATTGTCGGATTAGGTCGTTGTGTTGGTGTCAACATTATCTTTTAGTGCTAGTGTGACGCCAACACATCAAAGTTGAATGAGATTGAGAAAGGATATTGGAATGGCTAAGGTTGAGTTTGAGCGTACCAAACCTCACGTGAACGTTGGAACGATCGGGCACGTTGATCATGGAAAGACGACCCTTACGGCGGCGATTACGTTTACTGCCGCGGCAGCGGATCCTAGTATCGAAACCCAGAGTTACGATCAGATTGATAAGGCTCCGGAGGAGAAAGCACGGGGGATCACTATTAATACTGCCCACGTTGAATACCAAACTCCTGATCGTCATTATAGTCATGTTGATTGCCCTGGGCACGCGGATTACATTAAGAATATGATCACGGGTGCTGCGCAAATGGATGGTGCTGTTCTAGTGGTTAATGCGGCCGATGGGCCCATGCCACAAACTAGGGAGCATATTCTGCTTGCGCGACAAGTGGGCGTACCTTACATCGTAGTATTTATGAACAAGGAAGACATGGTTGATGACGAAGAGTTACTTGAACTCGTAGAGATGGAAGTGCGGGATATGTTGTCCGAATACGAGTTTCCTGGGGATGATATTCCAGTGGTGAAGGGTAGTGCNTTGAAAGCGTTAGAAGCTTTGGACGCTAACCCAAATGCACAACGCGGAGAAGATGAGTGGGTCGACAGGATTTGGCAGCTTCTAGATGCTATTGACAGTTATATACCTACGCCTGAGCGGGATGTTGACAAGCCGTTCCTGCTACCCGTAGAGGACGTGTTCACGATTACTGGTCGTGGGACGGTGGCCACTGGCCGCGTGGAGCGGGGAACAGTTAACACTGGCGAAGAAGTAGAGATAGTCGGCCTAAAAGAGACTACTACTAGCGTGGTGACAGGTGTTGAGATGCACCGGAAGACCCTGAATCAGGGTTTAGCCGGGGATAATGTTGGTGTNTTGCTTCGAGGTATAGCTCGGGAAGAGATTGATCGAGGTCAGGTTTTAGCGAAGCCCGGTTCTATTACACCTCACACTGAGTTTAAAGGTAGCGTGTATGTTTTAGCCAAGGCAGAAGGTGGTCGGCATAGCGCGTTCTTTTCTGGGTATCGTCCACAGTTTTACTTTCGGACGACTGATGTTACAGGTGTTGTGACGTTACCGGATGATGTGGAGATGGTTATGCCTGGGGATAATGTGGAGCTGATGGTGAGTTTGATTAAGCCGATAGCTATGGAGGAAGGCTTGCGGTTTGCTATCCGCGAGGGTGGTCGTACCGTTGGTGCGGGTGTCGTGACACAAGTCACCAAATAAATTATGGCGACCCCTAAGATACGAATCAAGCTAAAGGCGTTTGACCACCGTAGCCTGGACAGCTCTGCCACCAAAATTGTGGAAACAGTCCGACGGACAGGAGCAAACGTTGCTGGTCCGGTACCCCTTCCTACTCGGATCAGACGGTTTTGTGTTTTGAGGAGCCCTTTTACCAATAAGGACAGTAGGGAACATTTCGAAATTAGGACCCATAACAGGCTGATCGATATTAAGTCTCCTACGAAAAGCACCATCGATAGCCTAATGCACTTAGATCTTCCTACCGGGGTTGATATTGAAATCAAGACCGTCGGGGGTCGGTGATGAAAGGTATTTTAGGGACTAAAATAGGGATGACTCAAGTTTGGCGGGAGGATAATCTACTGCCAGTCACGGTCGTTTTAGCAGGTCCATGTCCTGTGGTTCAACGCAAAACCCAAGAATCTGATGGTTATGAAGCAGTCCAACTTGGGTGGGTTGAAAAAACCAAGAAAGCTACTATTAAACCAGAGAAGGGGCATGCAGATAAGGCCGGAGTGGCGGCCCAAAGGCACCTTGTTGAGTTTAGGGACTATCTTCCTGAAGAAGAATCCGTAACAGTCGGTATTTTTGAGCAGGGCCAAAAAGTAGATGTGACGGGTACAAGTAAGGGACGGGGCACTACCGGTGTGATTAAGCGGTGGGGAATGTCAGGGATGCCAGCCAGTCATGGAGTGAAGAAAAAACACCGACATTCAGGGTCTATAGGTCAACGTAAATCCCCAGGGCGTGTCTATAAGGGTAAACATATGGCAGGACATTCTGGCGCAAAAGCGGTCACAACTGTGGGGCTAGAAATAGTTGAAGTTAGGCCTGAGGAAAATCTTTTGCTGGTTAAAGGAGCAATCCCGGGACCCAACGGTGGCGTCCTTGTAGTCAAAGATTCAAAGAGGAAGGTTTCTTGATGAATGTCACGCTAGATGTTGTTGGCAGCGCTCGAAAGGTGACTCTCGACCTGCCGGAGCCGAAAGAGTCCGTTTTGCATGAGGTGGTCGCCTGGCAACTCTCAAAGCGTCGGCAGGGGTCAGCATCAACCAAAACCCGCGGCGAGGTCATCGGTTCTAAGGCCAAAATTTATCCTCAGAAAGGCACTGGTCGAGCTAGGCATGGGAGCCGTAAAGCTCCTATATTTGTCGGCGGCGGTACNGTATTNGGGCCTCGGCCGAGAAGCTACGCGTATACACTGCCAAAGCGTATGCGACGGCTTGGCCTGAACATGGCATTAGCTGCCCGAGCAAATGATGGAAAGCTGACCCTTGTTGAGAGTTTCCAGGTGGATGGCAAAACTAAAGATTTCCTTCGCTGGGCTGATGAAAACGGATTTAAAGGTTTAGAAAAAGTGTTACTCGTTACTGATGATGAGTTAGTTCGACGTGCCGCTAGGAATCTTCCTTGGACGACCGTCATGAAGGGTGCAGGTCTTAACGTGTATGACATTTTACGTCATGAGCACGTTATTGCGGATGCTGCTCTTTTTGGTGGAGACGAGACATGAATCATCACGACCTAATAATTGCGCCTGTTTTAAGCGAAAAGGCAGTAGAAGGTATTCAAAAAAGTAAATACTCTTTCTTCGTGCATCCGGAAGCCAACCGAACCGAGATAAAAGATGCTGTCGAGACTGTGTTCGGAGTGAACGTCACAAAAATTAATCTTATGCACGTCCTTGGNAAGGAAAAGACTTTGGGACGTTATAAGGGACGCAGGCCCAGGCGCAAAAAGGCAATAGTTACTCTTGAAGATGGGCAACGTATTCAGGAATTAGAAGGACTTACCTGAGGAGGGAATGTAGATGCCGACTAAAAAATACCGACCTTATACCCCGTCTCGTCGCTACATGACCACCTCGGACTTTGCCGAGATAACACGGACGCAGCCAGAGAAAACTCTTCTTGAACCAATTAGGAAGAGTGGCGGCCGGAATAATCGTGGCAGGGTAACCTCCCGTTTTCGTGGGGGAGGTCATAAACGACGTTATCGCAAAATTGATTTCCGACGTCGGGATAAGGAAAGCGTCCAAGCCAAAGTAGCTTCGATTGAGTACGATCCGAACCGTAGTGCTAACATAGCTCTTCTGCATTATTTAGATGGAGAAAAACGGTATATTCTTGCACCGGACGAGTTACGCGTCGGGGTAATCGTAGCAAATGGGCCAGACGCAGAATCTCAAATTGGTAACGCTATGCCTATTCGGTTTATTCCAGTGGGTGCTGTAATTCACGGGCTTGAATTGGTACCTGGTAAAGGTGCTCAGTTAGCACGTAGTGCTGGGACTAGTATTCAAATACAAGGACGTGATGGAACGTACGTGACGGTTCGCCTTCCTTCTGGTGAACTAAGACGTGTCCACGGTGAATGTTACGCCACCGTCGGGTCGGTAGGAAACGCCGAGCACAAGAACATAGTTTTAGGTAAAGCTGGCCGGAAACGCTGGTTGGGTAGAAAGCCTCATCAAAGAGGACGTGCGATGAATCCCGTTGATCACCCCCACGGGGGTGGAGAAGGTCGCAGTTCAGGTGGTCGTCCACCTGTTAGCCCTTGGGGACAGCAAGCAAAGGGACTTAAGACCCGGAATCGACGTAAGACTACCAGTAAGTTTATCGTCCGCCGGCGAAAGGGGAATCGATAATGGCCCGTAGCATGAAAAAGGGGCCGTTCGTTGATGGTCATCTACTTCGAAAGATAGACGCAGCCAATGAATCTGGTGACCGTCACGTCATTCGGACTTGGAGCCGGCGGAGTACGGTAGTGCCGGAGATGGTCGGTCACACGATCGGTGTTTATAACGGCAAACAGCATGTTCCGGTGTTTGTTCAAGAAACAATGGTAGGTCATAAGCTTGGTGAATTTTCACCCACCCGCACCTTTCGTAGCCACAGTGGTAATCGGAAGGATTAGGTCGTGGAAGCTAAAGCTACTCTCGGTACACTCCGTGTTACCCCACAAAAGACCAGACTCGTTGCTGACTTGATTAGGGGTAGAAATATAGTTCAGGCGGAGGATATTCTCACCTTCACTAATTGGCGTTCTGCAAAGCCAATGTTAAAACTTCTGCTTAGCGCCAAGGCTAACGCTGTGAATAATCACGACATGTTTGAGGAAAACCTTTTTGTTTCTGCGGTTGAGGTCGGCGACGGCCCCACGTTAAAAAGATTTCTGCCCCGCGCTCGAGGTCGTGCTGATTTACTAAGAAAGAGGACCTGTAACGTCACAATCACCCTTGGAGAACGGGAGGAACGCCGTGGGTAACAAGATAAACCCCATCGGGTTTCGTTTAGGGGTTAATAAGGAACCTTCTGCCAGATGGTATGCCAATAGTAAGGCTTACCCTACCCTTTTGGCAGAGGATGAGTTAGTTCGCAACGCTATTTTCAAGGACGTTGGGCACGCTGGTATTGCACGAATTGAGATAGAGCGTGCTGCCCATAATATTACTGTCACCATACACACAGCTAAACCTGGAGTCGTAATTGGGCGAGGCGGGGAGGCAATTAAGGCGTTGCGCAGTGTCCTGGACCAGCAGATTGACGGGACTGTAGCTGTAAACGTCCAAGAAGTGCCCAATCCCAACACCAGTGGTCCACTCGTGGCGCAGCGCATTTCAGAGCAACTTGTGCGCCGATTCGCTTTTCGAAGGGTTATGAAGCAGGCAGTTCAACGCACAATGGAGTCAGGTGCCTTAGGTGTAAAGATTAGGTGCTCAGGACGTTTGGGTGGAACAGAACAGGCCAGGTCTGAATGGTATTCAGAAGGACGCGTACCTTTGCAAACCCTACGAGCTAATATCGATTACGGCACTGCTGAAGCAAAGACTACCTATGGGATTGTGGGTATTAAAGCTTGGGTATTCCATGGAGAAATTGTGGGCGAGCGTACTCGTAAGGCTGCTGTATTGCCTAGAGAGAAGCGTGATGAGCGCCGTCGGCGGCGACCACAAGCTCGACGGCGTGGGCGCCGCACTGACCGGCCCCGGGCTCGGGAGGATCGGTAGTCGTGTTGCTTCCCAAGCGAGTTAAGTACCGCAAACAGATGCGCGGGCGCATGAAGGGTGCTACCAAGGGCGGGGACTACGTGGCTTTTGGTGATTACGGACTTGTGGCTCTTGAACCCGCTTGGATTAAGTCAAATCAGATTGAAGCGTGTCGAATAACAATGAGTCGCTACTTCCAACGTGGCGGGAAGATTTATATTCGGATTTTCCCCGACAAGCCCGTAACGAGAAAGCCTCAAGAGGTCCGGATGGGTAAGGGTAAAGGTGCTGTGGAGTACTGGGTGAGTGTCGTTAAACCTGGGCGAATATTATTTGAAGTCTCTAACGTAACCGAAGAACAGGCTCGGGAGGCATTTCGGCTTGCCAGTCATAAGCTTCCAATTCGAACACGAGTAGTTAGACGGGAGGCCTATGATGAAGCCCAATGAAGTTCGTAATTTCGATAACGACGAAATCTTGAATGAAGTGAATAAACGTCGGGAAGAGTTACGTGAACTGCGTTTTCAGGCTGCAGTTGGACAGTTAAGTAATCCCCGTCGCATCCGCATGGCACGGCGCGAAATAGCGAGATTGCTGACGATAGGTAGCGAGAGGGTAGGAGTTCAGGAATGAAACAGATTGTTCAGGGTAGGGTAGTGAGCGATAAAGGGGATAAGACTGTCGTTGTCCGAGTTGAGAGGCGGTTTAAGCACCCTATTTACGGAAAAGTGATTACGGTCTCACGGAAGTACACCGCGCACGATGAAGAAAATGCCTTTGGCCAGGGAGACACAGTAGAAATAATGTCCTGTCGGCCTATTAGCCGGAACAAGCGATACCGAGTTACCCGGCTAGTTGAGAAAGCCGTTGGGTAAAAAGTATGATTCAACAAGAAAGTTATCTAGAAGTAGCGGACAATTCAGGTGCCCGGCGTATCCAGTGTATTAGGGTCTTGGGTACGGGACAGCAGTTTGTTGGTTCTGTTGGTGATGTTATTGTCGCATCCGTTAAGGATGCCATACCAAGGGCTGGTGTCGCGAAGGGTGAAATTGTTCGGGCAGTTATAGTTAGAACTAAGAAAGAAGTTAACCGACCAGACGGCTCTTCCATTCGGTTCGATAGCAATGCAGCCGTGCTTCTCACCCAACAAAATGAACCTCAGGGTACTCGTGTGTTCGGGCCTGTTGCTAGGGAGCTACGAGATAAGCGCTTCATGAGGATTGTCTCCCTCGCCTCGGAGGTCTTGTAATGCGAAGGATAAAGCTCAATCTCGGTGACCGCGTTAAGGTGACAGCTGGCGGAAGTAAAGGGGCCGAAGGTCGTATCCTCGCCATTAACCATGGTAGTAACCGTGTTGTTATTGAAGGAGTAAACGTAGTGCGTAAAACCCAGAAGCCTAGCCAGGAAAATCCACAAGGTGGGTTCACTGAGCAGGAAGCGGCTATTAACGCTACTAATGTCCAACTCATAGATCCACAAACCGGAGAAATATCCCGAATTGGTTATGCCATTCTTGAGTCTGGAGAGAAGGTTCGGGTGAGCCGCAAATCTGGGGCTCAGCTGAACGACTAGGGGGCTAATGATGGCACAGACAACATTGCCAATCGTCAAACTGTACGAAAGTATCATACCGACCTTACAAGAACGACATGAGTACACTAATCGGATGGCAGTTCCCAAAGTACTTAAGGTCGTGGTGAATATGGGTGTTGGTGAAGCTAGAGAAGACTCAAAGGTTTTGGATAAGGCTTTAAATGAGCTTGCTTCCATTACGCTACAACGTCCTGTCATTACAAGTGCAAAAAAGTCAGTTTCTAACTTTAAGATCAGAGCAGGGATGCCAATTGGTTTGAAGGTTACCCTTCGGGGCGTAAAGATGTGGGCCTTTCTAGATAAGTTAATTAATGTGACCTTACCTAGGGTTCGGGATTTCCGGGGTTTAAACCCAAATAGCTTCGATGGCCGAGGTAATTATAGTCTTGGGGTCCAGGAACAAATTGTGTTTCCTGAAGTAAGCTTTGATCAAGTAGACGCGACTAGGGGTTTAGACGTCGCGATTGTCACTAGTGCTAGCAGTGACGAGGAGGCATATAACCTCCTTGATCTGTTAGGGATGCCTTTTAGGGCATAGGAGGGAGGAGTATGGCTAAGAAGGCTCTTATTGCTAAAGCTAAACGGACGCCGAAATTTTCGAGTCAACAGCGTAACCGTTGTCAGCGTTGTGGTCGGCCCAGAGCTTATATGCGGGATTTCGGGCTTTGTCGGATTTGTATGCGGGAAATGGCCCATAAAGGATACTTGCCTGGGGTTACTAAGGCAAGTTGGTAATTAACGAGGAAAGGCCGAGGGGTAGAGGTCTGCGAGGACGACGTGGAAACCAACCCCGAGAAGGGATTTTAAAATGTTGACGGATCCAATTGCAGATATGTTGACGCGTATTAGGAATGCTATTGCGATAGCGGAGCCTAAAGTTGATGTGCCAGCTAGTAATGTAAAGAAGTCCTTGGCTCAATTATTAGTGAGCGAAGGTTATCTCAAGAGCGTTGATGAGATTACCGAAGGGGTTCAACGTATTTTACGCATTCAACTTAAGTATGGTCCCAAACGGACCCCTATTATTCATTCAATACAAAGGACTTCTAAACCTGGTCGTCGCGCCTATGCTAAAGCTAAAGATGTACCGGTCGTTAGGGGCGGACTCGGAGTGGCTGTGATTTCTACTTCACAAGGTTTGATGTCGGACCGTAAAGCTCGCCGGCAGAACGTAGGTGGCGAAGTGATTTGCGAGGTCTGGTGATGTCGAGAGTCGGTAGATTGCCTGTCGAACTGCCTCAAGGAGTTGAGGTATCCGCCGATAGCGGGGTGATTACGGTTAAGGGTCCCAAGGGGAGCCTTACGGTAAGAATTAGTTCCCAACTAAGCGTTTTGCAGGATGATGACGTTCTTACTATCGAGCGCTCTAGCGATCATCGTAATGCTCGGGCGTCCCATGGTTTAGCCCGCAGTTTAATTGCTAACGCAGTTAAAGGCGTGAGCGAAGGATTTTCTCGAAGCTTAGAGATACAGGGCGTCGGTTACCGTTGTTCTTTGGAAGGCCGGAGACTGGAATTGACACTGGGATTTTCTCATCCAGTCTTTATCGAAGCTCCTGAGGGCGTGTCCATTGAGGCGCCGGAACAGACGAGGATAATTGTGTCAGGGATTGATAAGCAAGCGGTAGGCCAGGTGGCTGCCAATATCAGAGCTGTGCGCCCTCCGGACTCTTATCATGGCAAAGGTGTTCGTTATCAGGGCGAGACTATTCGCCTCAAACCAGGTAAAGCAGCGGTCTCCGCCGCCGGATAAGGGAGCGTAGTTAATGAGATCTATAAATGTGCAACGACGAAGCCGCGCCCTTAGGACTCGACGGCGAATACAGACTCGCGTCGATACCGGTCGACACCGTCTGAGTGTGTTCCGCAGTTCGCGCTATATATATGCACAGGTCATTGATGACAATACAGGCACGACTATTGTACAAGGCAACAGTAGAAATGGCGCGACTGGTGCCAATAACATCGACCGTGCTTTCGAGGTTGGAAAGGCATTGGCAGAACAAGCCAAAGAAGCTGGCGTGGAGGGCGTAGTTTTTGATAGGGGTTCTTATCGCTACCACGGTCGGATAAAAGCTCTCGCTGAAGGTGCTCGTAAGGGAGGCCTGAAATTCTAATGGCAGTTACCGACTTTGAAGACAAGGTAATTTACATTCGTAGGACGGCAAAAACATACAAAGGAGGCCGTCGATTTCGTTTTGGAGCGATGGTAGTTATGGGTGATCGAAACGGCCGGGTTGGCGTTGGACTCGGTAAGGCGAAGGAAGTTCCAATTGCCGTTCAAAAGGGTCAGAACATAGCACGCCGTAATATGATTGAGGTCCCAATTGAAGAACCAGGTACTGTGCCTCACGAAGTTCTTGGTGAACATGGTACCAGTAAGGTCATGTTAAAACCTGCGGGAGCAGGAACGGGTGTTATAGCCGGCAGTGTACCCCGAGCAATAGTAGAATTAGCTGGTTACAAAAATCTCCTAACTAAGGAAATAGGGTCCCGCAATATGACAAATGTTACCTATGCTGTCCTCAATGGCTTAGGTCAACTTAGAACGTTCGAAGAGTCCAAGGTAGAGCGTGAGGCAGCACAATGAAGGTCACTCTCAAGAGGAGTTTGATTGGCATTCGGGGGTCACACAAAGCTACAGCCCATGCACTTGGGTTTCGTAAACGTTGTCAGACCCTAGAAGTGAAGGATTCGCCGGACGTCCGTGGGATGTTAAATAAGATTTCCTATTTGATCGAGATCGAGGGCAAGTAGTGATGAAACTTAACGAACTTAAACCTTCACCAGGTTCTAAAAAGAAACGTAGGCGAACAGCTCGGGGTCCTGGTTCCGGAAGAGGAAAAACTGCAGGTCGAGGCCACAAGGGCCAAAAGAGCCGTAGTGGTTTCAGTGCGGGGGCTGGCTGGGAAGGCGGCCGTTCAAGATTAATTCTACGGCTACCCAAACGAGGTTTTAACCGTGCTAAGGAATATACCCAAATCGTTAACCTAGAAGACCTCAATAGATTTGCGGATGGGGCTTCCGTGACACCAGAAAGTCTTGCCGAACTTAGTCTTATTGGTAATGCCGCATTACCAATAAAGATACTCGGGAATGGCGAGCTTAAAGTTAAGAATCTTGTTGTTGAAATTGAAGAAACAAGCAAGGCAGCGGCTTTGGCAATTACCGAAACTGGGGGTACTCTCCGCATGGCCCCTGAAGGAGTTGGCGATAGTTTGAGTAAAACCGATACCGCTAAGGGGTCTGATGGTGAGCTTATTGAGTTCAATAGTGAGGAGAATTCATAATGTTGGCAGCTTTTCGCAATGCGATGGTCGTTCCCGACCTCCGGGCGAAGTTGCTAGTAACCATTGGGGTGCTGGCTATATATCGGCTTATGGTGTTTATTCCTACTCCGGGAATAGATATTGAGGCGCTCCAAGGTGGAAATTTCGGCCAAGGTGATATTTTTACGCTACTGAATTTTATTTCTGGGGGAAATTTCGAAGTTTTTTCGATTGCTGCCCTTGGTGTTATTCCTTATATTACGGCTAGCATTATTTTCCAACTTTTAACATCAACCTACCCTCCATTGGAGAAGCTATCTAAGGAAGGCGAGGAAGGCCGAAAGAAGATTACCCAATACACTCGTTACGCAGCTACCATACTAGGTGGCATCCAGGCTCTTTTCCTGGCTATCGCCCTACTTGGCCCAAGCGGTGCATTGAAACTTGGTTGGAATAACGACCCATTTTTCTGGATCATTGTTGTTATTACCCAAGTTGCCGGTATTTCTATGGTGATGTGGTTAGGCGAGAAAATCAGTGAATATGGAGTTGGAAACGGAATTTCTCTGATAATTTATGCAGGTATTGTAGCGGCGTTCCCCGGCGCAATTATGCAGCAACTTTCTCTGATCAGTCAGGGCGAGGGAAATATTTTCGCCTTAATTATATTCTTTATCCTGCTTATCCTGGCTGTAGCTGGAATGGTTTTAGTGCAGCAAGCCGAGAGGCGCATTCCTGTTCAATACGCACGAAAAGTCGTGGGTCGAAAGGTACTAGGAGGACAAACCACCTATATTCCTTTGAGGCTGAACGCAGCGGGCGTGATTCCAATCATTTTTGCAGTGTCAATTATCATTCTTCCGCAGACGTTAATTGGTTCTTTTCCTGATATTTTATGGTTACAGAGCGTAGGCGCGTGGTTCAATCCAGCCCAATGGCAAGGCCTGGTGGTTAGTACATTGCTAATCATGATGTTTACTTATTTTTATACTCAGATTTCGTTTGATCCAAGACGAATAAGCGAGAATCTTCGGGAATATGGCGGTTTCGTGCCAGGTGTTAGGCCCGGCCAACCAACGACTGAACATCTCACCCGGATTACCGGCCGCATTACGCTGTGGGGAGCATTATTTCTAGGTGCTGTAAATGCCCTACCCCAAGCCTTAGCGTGGCTTACATGGACCGGACAGCTTTCTTTCGTTTTTTCCGGGATTGGCTTGCTAATTATGGTGGGAGTTGCGCTGGATACTTTAAGGCAACTCGAGTCTCAGTTAATGATGCGGCATTACGAAGGATTCGTTAGCAAAGGACGAATTAGAGGAAGGGGGAGGCGGTTCTGATGAAGCTTGAGTCCACCGAGGTCCTCCTTTTAATGGGCCCTCCTGGAGCTGGGAAGGGTACGCAAGCTGCTCAGTTGTGCTCCTCGCGGCACTTGAAGAAAATTTCTACGGGAGACATCCTCCGTCATAATGTAAAGGCGGGTACCGAGCTTGGTCGCCAAGCTAAAGAAGTAATGGATGTGGGCGAACTAGTATCTGACAATTTAATGGTTTCGATGGTTGAAGAAGAACTTGCTAAAATCTCACCCTTAAGGGTCCTTCTCGATGGGTTCCCTCGTACTCCTGGCCAAGCAGATGCTTTGAAGAACGTTTTGTTTAAATATAACGTCTCGATTGATGCCGTGTTTTCTCTTGATGTCGACGATCAGGAACTGATCAGCCGGCTTCTCCGCAGGGCTTCTGAGGAAGGGCGAAGCGATGACTCTGAAGAAGTAATTGCCGAAAGAATGCGTATTTATCGTCGAGATACAGAACCTCTGATGGCCTATTATCGGTCTCAGGGAAACTTGCACGAGATTGACGGAAATGGCGGTATGGACCAAGTTCTTTCTCGCATCGAGGCGTTATTGTCATGATCCTTAAAGGTCAAGGGGAGTTACAAAAGATGGCCCAGGCCGGGGACATTAATCGACGCGCTCTCGATACTGTTGCTCGTGCTATTGCCCCTGGGATTTCCACAGTGGAGTTGGACTCAATAGCAGAGGAGGCGATTGCATCGCAAGGTGGGAAACCTGCAAATAAAGGGTATCGCGGATTCCCTTATACATTATGTACTTCGGTTAATGATGTTATTGTACATGGCTTTCCAAGTCACCAGGTATTAAAGGAGGGTGACATTATTTCGGTTGATATAGGGACTAAGTATCAGGGGTATTTAGCAGATATGGCTTGTACATATCCTGTAGGGAAAATCAATTTATCTACGCGACGGTTGCTTGAAGTCACTCAAAAGTCTCTCCTAGGCGGTATAACAGCTGCCAAAGTGGGTAACCGACTTGGCGATATTTCTGCGGCAATTCAGAGGGTAGTCGAGGATGCAGGATTCTGGGTAGTCCGGGAATTCGTAGGCCATGGCATTGGGCGGGACTATCATGAACCTCCTGAACTTCCTAATTTCGGAGATCCTGGTACGGGTCCCCAATTGCGTCCGGGATTGGTTCTAGCAATCGAACCCATGGTTACTGAACGGGCTACTGGAGTAAGGATTCTTGAAGACAAATGGACGGCCCCCACAGCTGATGGTAGTCTTTCCGCTCATTTCGAACACACCGTAGCCATTACGGAAAATGGTCCGTGGATTCTAACGGCTGGCGAAAATAATCAGGTTACTAGTGTTGATGGCAAAGGACCGGCTTCTAATGGCGCGTAGACGTTCAGGACCCGGTAGGAGTACTAAGAGAAGGAGGAATGTAGATCGTAAAGATGATAAGAAAGAAGAGACTAACCAGGAAACAATTCGGGCTGAAGGTGTTGTCCTTGAGGCTCGCCCCAATACCACTTTCCTGGTACAACTAGATGCAGGACCCGAGCTTCTAGCTCATGTTGGTGGTAAGATGCGCCGACATTATATCCGTATTCTCCCTGGCGATCGTGTTGTCGTCGAGATCAGTACCTACGACCCTGAAAAGGGTCGAATTGTCTATCGAAGATAAGGGGATAGCATGAAAGTACGTGCGTCCGTAAAACCAATGTGCGACAGATGTCGCGTAATTCGTCGGCGGGGTCGAGTTTATGTTATCTGCTCCGCTAATCCTAAGCATAAGCAGAGGCAGGGATAAACCATGGCACGAATCGCAGGAGTAGATCTTCCCCGAGGTAAGCGTGTAGAACACGCACTACCTTATATATACGGTATAGGGCTTACACGGTCTCGGGTAATTCTAGAAAAGGCTGGAGTAAGTCCTGATACTCGCGTTCAAGACCTAGCCGAAACTGAGGTTTCAGCGATTCGCGGGATAGTAGAGAGTGACTATAGGGTTGAAGGGGATCTGCGTCGGGAGGAACAGCTTAATATAAAGCGATTAATGGATATTGGGTCCTACCGAGGACTTAGACATCGGCGGGGACTTCCAGTACGTGGTCAATCTAGTAAGACCAACGCCCGCACTCGCAAAGGACCTCGTCGTACGGTTGCCGGCAAAAAGCGTGCACCGACGAAGAAGTAGCTAAAGGAGGATTTGATGGCCACAGCAAAAACAAGAAAGCGTGTTAGACGCAATATAACAGAAGGCAAGGCGTATATACACGCTAGCTATAACAATACGATCGTGACCATTACCGATAATGACGGAAATCCGGTGGCCTGGTCTTCCTCCGGATCAATAGGGTATAAGGGTTCCAAAAAGGGAACTCCTTATGCCGCCCAGTTAGCTGCCGCTGACGCTACTCGGAAAGCCCAAAATATGGGCGTTAGTCAGCTAGATATTGTTATTCGAGGTACCGGATCTGGCCGCGAACAAGCGATCCGGTCTATTCAAGCCACAGGGGTTAACGTGCGCACCATTATTGATGACACCCCTATTCCGCACAACGGCTGCCGCCTTCGCAAGCGGAAGCGCGCTTAAGGAGAGTGACGACATGGGTCGTTATAGAGGACCTGCTGTCAAGGTAAGTCGACGTGAGGGAGTTAACCTCACGGAGACTCCGAAGGTTCAGCGGTATATGGAGAGGCATCCGTACCCCCCTGGTCATCACGGTCAACGCAGGCGCCGTAAACCCAGCGATTACGGAACGAGATTACGTGAAAAACAGAAGCTCCGTTATTACTATAATATGGGTGAGAAGCAGTTTCGGAATTTATTCGTAGAGGCCTCGCGAACGAAGGGTGCTACTGGGGAGATATTTCTACAACTCCTAGAGTCGCGTTTGGATAATATTGTATACCGACTCGGACTTGCAAATACTCGTCGACAGGCTAGGCAGTTCGTTAGTCACGGTCACGTGCGGGTTAATGGAAAGAACGTTAATATACCTTCATATCGAGTGGAGCCAGGAGACGAAATTGATGTTCGCCCTAAAAGTAGGAGCAATTCCCACATTAAGGGCAATGTCGAAGAGCGGAGTCGTGGGAAGATCAGTCCTTGGCTAGAATTTGATAGTGAACAACTAAAAGGCCGCTTCTTAAATCGTCCTCCTCGAGAGGATCTAATGTTACCTGTAAACGAATTACAGGTAATCGAGTTTTATTCACGCTAGGCCAGGAGACTATGGATCAACTGCAAATAATCCCAGAATTTCAAGCTGACGTTACCGAGAGTTACGGAGAGTTTATTGTTGAACCGCTGGCTAGGGGGTTTGGGGTAACTCTTGGTAACCCGTTACGGCGCATAATGCTTTCCGCGATCCCAGGTACCGCCGTCACGAGTGTTTATATCGAAGATGTCCTCCATGAATTCTCGACCATCGAAGGAGTAAAAGAAGATGTAATGCAAATAATACTTAACCTCAAGGAAATGGTGGTTAAGTTGCACGATGGTGAGCCTGTTACTCTCACCCTTCGTGTGGAGAAGGCAGGTGAGGTTACCGCTGCCAAATTTGATGTCCCAGCCTCTGCTGAAATAATAAATCCTGAACTGCACATTGCTACTTTAACGAAGGAAGGACAATTAGTAATGGAAGTGCGGGTAGAGCCTGGCGTTGGTTACGTTCCGGCTGATGTTCATGCAACCAAAGAGCGAATTAATTCCATTCCAGTTGATGCAGTGTTTACGCCAGTAAGGAGAGTCGCTTATAGACTCGAAGATACTAGGGTTGGGCAAAGGACAGATCTCGATCGCCTGGTTCTACAAGTGTGGACAGATGGTAGCTTAGAACCACGATCTGCTCTTGACCANGCTGTAGAAATTCTACGTAGCCAACTTAATGTGTTTAGCGATGATCCAGAAGATGCTGCGGATGAAAATGTTTCGGCCATTACCATTCCTGCCCGGATTCATGAGGAGGAAGCTGAAGTCGTTGCAGATACTGAGATGAATCTAGATAATCTCGACTTGTCTAGTCGGGTTCTGCATTCTCTACAGGAAGAAGGAATTGACTCGGTAAATGCGCTTTTGGCTCTTTCGGAGCGCGACCTCAAGAAAGTTGGAGGGGTAGGCGAGAAATCTTTAGACGAAATCAAGGAACGGTTAAATGGCCGGGGCCTAAAATTGAAGGAGTAGTTGATGAGACATCTTTCGCGTGGGAGAAAACTTAATCGGAATAGTAGTCACCGTATTGCTTTGGTGCGAGCTCAGGCTACGGCTTTGTTCCGGCACGGTAGAATTAAGACTACTCTTGCCAAGGCGAAGAATTTGCAGCCGTTTGTCGAGAAATTGATTACAACTGCTCGTAAGGGTGATTTACATTCCCGCAGACTCGTGGCTCGCGAAATTCATGACAGGAAGATTCTTCGGTCGCTTGTAGACGAAATTGCTCCTCGGTATTCTAAACGGAGTGGGGGATATACTCGGATATATCGATTAGCTAGTCGACGAGGGGACAATACGCAAGAGGCTCTGATCGAGCTTGTCGAAAGTATTTAGTTCTGGCCTAATTTAAGTTCTTACACGTTAATAATAGTTGTTGTCTAACCAGGCGAGAGGCCTAATATCTCGCTTGGCCAGTTTGTTTATTGTTGTAGTTGAACGAGGTGGTGAAAACTATTTCCTATACCACGCCAATCAACTTTCAGGATATCGGCTATCGTGGCACCTAGATCCGCAAAGCTCTTTCGGGTACCCAAATTAATGGGCTTAATTGTTGGGCCGTAAGCCAGGAGAAGCCCGTATTCCCGGGTGTGATCGCTTCCTGGCCAAGTGGGGTCATTGCCGTGGTCAGAAACAAAAAATAGGACATCTTCTTGGTCCAATGATGACAAAAGCTCGGGAATTCGTTGGTCAAATGTGGCAAGTGCGTGGGCGTATTCATTGGGTTTACGGCGATGTCCATATAGCGAGTCAAAATCAACAAGATTGGTGAAGATAAGGCCATTGGGTCGCGCTTGCATTTTCTCAAGGGTCAACGATAATCCATGGTTATTGTCGGTGGAAGAAATGGATTCGGTGAAACCAGAGTTGGCAAATATGTCAGGAATCTTACCGATTCCGATGACCTCGTATCCAGCTGAGGATAGGCAGTTTAAAACAGTAGACTGTGGCGGCTTTAGCGCGTAGTCCCGACGGGCAGATTCCAACCGAAAAAAACTTCCAGGGATTCCGTCAAAGGGTCGGGCAATCACTCTGGCAACGGCATTTTCACCAACCAGAAGTAGTCGTGCCTTTTGGGACCATCGATAGAGTTCTTCTATTGGAATTATATTGACATGAGCAGCAATCTGGAAGACGCTATCGGCGCTGGTATATACAATGGGCTTGCCGGATTTTATGTGTTCCTCGCCTAATTCGTCGATTATAACGGTACCAGAGGCTGGTCTGTTACCCAAGTGGTCCCTGCCCGTTGCTGCATTGAAGGAGGACATTATCTCATTGGGAAAGGACTTGTAAGTCTTGAACGGGTGTTCAAGACTTACACCCATGAACTCCCAGTGCCCCGTAACTGAGTCTTTCCCGAGAGCTTGCTCGATCATTCGCCCATGGGCCGCCAAAGGTGATTTAGCCGGAGATAATTTTTTTACGCCTTCGATGGAGCCGAGTCCGAGTTTCGTGAAATTAGGGAGTTCGGTTCCCGCTACTTCTAATATATGGTCTAGGGTGTGAGCACCAGTATCTCCGTAAATTGATGCATCCGGAAGGGAGCCGAGTCCTAAAGAATCAAGGACAATAACTGTGATCGTCATAAATCAGTATACGAAGTGTGCTTGGAATTGGGATAATACATTATGAAGGTTTCTGAAAACATCTTGGCTGGGCTTAAAGAAGCAGGTTGGGATGGCGAATCTTTAGTTGCTGCAGTTTCCGGTGGCGGAGATTCTTTAGCGTTAGCCTACGCCTTGGTAGAAGAAGGGATAAAACCCGTGGTTGCCCACCTAGATCATGGTTTTCGAAGTCAATCTGCGAAGGATGCCGAATTCGTTGCGACTCAGGCAGGTCTGCTAGGACTTCACTTTATAGGCGATCGGGTGGATGGGCCTAAAATTGTTGCTAAGAAGGGGGGCAACGATGAAGCTATAGCTCGGTCATTAAGATATTCCTTTTTGATGCGAACCCTTGCGAGTTTAGGGGGTGGGCTTATTGTTGTTGCGCACACTGCTGATGATCAGGCTGAAACAGTATTGCAACAGATCTTTAGAGGATCAGCTTATCCAATTGGGATGCAGAGTAGACGGGGGTCTATTGTTCGTCCGATGTTGAACTTGGCCCGAAAAGACCTCAGAAGTTACCTATCAACTATTGGTGTTTGTCCGGTGGAAGATGAGAGTAACGGTGACTTAGATCGTACTCGGGCGTGGTTCCGACATGAAATTATTCCTGAAATAGTCAACCGTTACCCAAGTGCTATTTCCCGGCTTGGGAATCTAGCTCAAATCCAACAATCGGTTCGGGCGGATTTATGGGCCCGAGCTGAGGAANCCCTAAATGATAATGGCTTGAGTATAGACTCGTTAATGCGTGAAAGCCTAGCCTTACGAAGACAGGTAATTTCTAATTTGCTTGGCAGGTCAGGAGCTTCAATTTCTTTTTTACGCATTAACGAGATACTAGCCGCGGCAGATCGAGGGCGTGCGAGGATACAGCTTTCGCCAAGAAGAGTTTTACGTGTTGAGAGTGGACATCTTGAAGTAATAGCATCTGCGAATCAATCAACTTTTTCTAAAGAAATACGGGTGGAGACCGCGTCGCAACTTCCTGCGGGGTTTCCAGATTCATTTTTTGATAGGTGGGAAGATTTGGTTATTCGTCATAGACGACCTGGTGATCATGTCAAACTTTCTGGGGGAAGACGGAAACTATCAAGGTGGTTAATCGACAATAAGGTCCCACGTGAGGATAGAAATTCTCTAAACGTCCTTGCTTCAGGAAGTAATATCCTTTGGGTCCAAGGGCTTGGTGGTGCTAGCGGAACTGGTTTCGTAGAACCAGACAAGGGATTTATGGAACGAGCTATTGAATTAGCGTCGAATGCAGCGAGGGCGGGTGAGCTTCCTGTCGGGGCGGTTGTTGTGATTAATGGTCGGATTGTTGGTGAGGGCTATAACGAGACCGAACAGAGAACAGATTCCACAGCTCATGCTGAGATTCTTGCTTTGCAGGCGGCTAGCAAGGAAGTTGGTGATTGGCGTTTAGAGGGGGCAACATTATACGTAACGCTTGAGCCGTGCCCCATGTGTTTCGGTGCGTGCTTGCAATCCCATGTTCAGCGAGTTGTATTCGGTGCAACCAATAGAAGAGAGGGATGCCTAGGTAGTGTTGTAGATCTAAATAAACTGTCATGGAAGCGTTCCTTAGAAGTAGAGGGAGGAATGCTGGAAGAGGAGTGCTCTGACTTATTAATTGAATTTTTCGCTGCTAGAAGATGATGGTTATGACGACTTTATTAGGTTTCATAGAAGACTAGATCAGGGATTCTTCACAACTTGGGTAATAGGTTGCCGTAGCACTATAAAATTAAATTGGAGATATCGAGTAAAGCTTCTGTAGAATAGTTATGTGAAGATACGAAACTTTTCGATTATTGCCCATGTAGATCATGGTAAATCTACGTTAGCAGATAGAATCCTTGATCTTACTCAGAGCGTAGAAGCTCGGGATCGAAGAGATCAGATGTTAGACACNCTAGATCTAGAGCGAGAACGAGGAATAACTATAAAGGCCACTCCGATGCGCTTGGAATACACGAGCAAGGCCGGAATCGCTTACTGCTTTAATTTGATAGATACTCCCGGACATGTTGATTTTAGTTATGAGGTTTCTCGCGCTCTTAGGGCTTGTGAGGGTGCGCTGCTAGTCGTAGATGCTAGTCAAGGAGTTGAGGCGCAAACAATACAGAATGCTTTTCTCGCCATTGAAAACGGTCTAGAAATTCTTCCTGTAATAAATAAGATCGATTTGCCTAATGCTGATCCACAAGCGGCCATCATGGAACTAGAAGAAGTTGTTGGGATACCTGGGGATAGAGTTATCAAGGTGTCTGCCAAAACAGGCGAGAATGTAGAAAATGTTCTGGAAGCCATAGTGGAACATTTACCCTCGCCTTCTGGGGATAGCGAAGGTCCAATGAGAGCCCTAATTTTCGACGCATTTTATGATAGTTATCAGGGAGTAATTTCGTTTATTAGGCTTTTTGGAGGAAGCGTTAAACGAGGAGACCAGATTTTCATTACCAGTACCGGTAAAAAATTCGAGGTAGATCGTGTAGGTATTTTCCGACCAGATCTAGTAGTAACTGAACGATTGGGTCCCGGCGAGGTTGGATGGTTAACCGCCTCCATTAAGGATATTGGAGACACGCAAATTGGTGACACCATGACTCTAGATTCTGAATCTGCGTCTGCGCCGATCCCTGGGTTCCAACCTGCGAAACCGGTTGTATTTAGTGGCTTATACCCAACTGATTCAGAGGATTATCCTAAACTTCGTGAGGCTCTTGAAAAGCTTAGCTTAAACGATGCTGCTTTTACGTTTGATGCTGAGACGAGTCAAGCTCTAGGATTTGGGTTTCGTTGTGGTTTTTTAGGCCTGCTCCATGCTGATGTGGTCCAAGCGAGACTTGAACGAGAATACAATTTAGGACTTATCGCTACTGCTCCGGCTGTCGTTTACGAGGTTCGTACGACTGATGGGAATGTGTCACGAATCCACAACCCTGCAGATCTACCTTCTCCAGACCGGATAGAGGCTATTTTAGAGCCTTGGGTCCGATTCAGCGCCTACCTGCCCGAGGACTTTGTCGGCGGGGTCATGACATTATTGCAGGATCGTCGTGGTCAGATGCAGGATATGGTTTACCACGGAAAACGGGTGGAGCTCAGGTATTTAGTTCCTTTTGGAGAAATCTTATATGATTTCCATGACCGCCTTAAAAGTCTTTCGCGAGGGTATGCAAGCATGGACTATGAATTTGTAGAAGACCGTCCCGGTGATCTTGTTAAAGTTGATATCCTTGTCAATGAGGAACGCGTGGATGCTCTTTCAGTCATAGCTCACCGGGACAAGGCATACTATATTGGGCGGAAAATCGTTGACAAGATGGCCGAGGTAATCCCTAGGCAAATGTTTGCCGTACCAATTCAAGCAAGCATAGGTGGGAAAATCCTGGCAAGGGCTACCGTACGAGCCTTCCGCAAAGACGTGACTGCGAAATGTTACGGTGGGGACATTACCAGAAAAAGAAAGTTGCTTGAGAATCAAAAAAGAGGAAAGGCTAGAATGAAACAATTAGGGACGGTAGAAGTCCCACAGGAGGCCTTTTTGGCAGTCTTGTCGCCAGGAGAATGACTGTCCCAATTAGTTATCAAATAACCTAAATTCAGTCGACGCGTTAGAATTAGGTACCTTTGGAGATTTGGTTTGCTATAGGCTATCCAATAGTGCTTAGGAAAAAATTTGTAATAATGAAAATCTAGCATGAATATATGGGTTTCTAAGGATCAACGAGTTTCTAGCCAGGTGTTCACAATTAAAAAGCATGAGAAGAAAAGCTAGTAAATTTCGGGGCACCGGGCACTAATATAAAGGTTTAATAGGACAAAAGATTCTATAAGGTCTGTCGTGAAGTTCAGGGAAATTGCTTGTATGAGCATGGGAAACACGCTTAATTATTTTAGTGGTTCTGGATAAAACTTGACATATTCATGCATATATTGGGACGATGACTTGATGAATGAACGTGCGCTAACTTTAGCAGCCCTTGTGACAGCTGGGCGGTTGATCACCCGCGAGGATTTGGCGAGCTTATTGGGTGGGGTAGTTGCAGCGACTCGGGGATTGNATTCTGTTCGAGAGCTCTTGGCCGCAGAATCTCTTGGGCTTGAGATAGAGGAGGTAGCTGGNGGGTACCGCTTGGTTGTAATGCCAACACTAGTTCCTGAACTAGCAAGTATACTCTCTCCTCCGCCACTTCCCCGATTATCAGAAGCTGCTCTTGAGACACTCGCTCTAATAGCCTACCGTCAGCCAGTCACGCGAGGTGAACTTGAAGCTTCTCGGGGGGCTTCTTGTCACTCTACTACTGACACGCTACTAGAGCGAGAACTTATTCGGGTTACTGGTCGAAAAGACGTTGTGGGACGTCCATTGCTTTATGGTACTACTGAAAGGTTTCTTGTAGAATTTGGCCTTAAATCAATTGATGATCTTCCTGATGTAGAAGAGGGTGAAACAGGATTCCTTCGTTAATTTAAAAGGGGGGTAATGTACCGCTCGTCGATCTACCCATGTTCCTATCTAGGANAAGCCAAAAAGTTATCAATGTGTCAATATTAGTGTCTTCAAGTATAGAAATCAACAAATGATAATCCAAGAACGAGGTTCTAAGCTTCACATATAGGTAAGGGGTCCGTTATAGGTCGAGTCTTTGTTTTTTCGCACTCTTAGATGCATATCGGGGTGTACGGATAAAAGAAGATGCAACCTGATTCGGAACCTTTCAGGTTCCAGCCTTCAGAGCGGGGTGGTGTAACTATCGTAGAAAATGGTTTTTCGCTTAGAACCTGAATTATTGATAACTAAAAATATGGCGTTTACTCTCCTATCGAAGAAGCAGAAAGGAAAAGGCTATAGCTTAAGAGGTTAGCAGTTTTAATTATTAGCAGCTTCTTGGCTGGTGTTGAGATATTGACCCAGGCATAATATAGCAGCCTGGTAACTAGTGGGTCCGAACCCAGCAATTGAACCTAGGCAAACCCCGCCAATTGTGCTCTGATGCCTGAAGACTTCTCTCGAATGGATGTTAGATAGGTGAACTTCAACTATGGGTATCGTGACTCCAGCGATAGCATCTCGTAGTGCTACTGAAGTGTGCGTTAATCCCCCCGCGTTTAAGACGACTCCAAGAAAACCATCGGTCTGAGCCTGATGAATCCAGTCTATGAGCTTCCCTTCAGAATTGCTCTGTCGGGAAGTAACGTTAAAACCTATATCTTCTCCCCATATCTGGCATTTACCAGAAAGATCTTCTAGGGTCATCGTGCCATAAATTTCTGGTTCACGCGTACCTAGTAAATTGAGATTAGGGCCGTTTAGGATAAGAATCATGTTAATACCTCCTGGAGGTCCGACCAAGCCTGCTCGAGTTCAGCCTTCACTAGGTTTTGGACTACGATCGGTTCTGCTTCGGCTCGTAATAAAATAAATCTTTGTGTTTGACCTTGGTTTTTCTTGTCTCTAGAAATATAAGGCGTTAGTTCAGAAAAATGTAAGTCTGGTATGGAACGAGGCTTTAGCCAGCTTATAAAATCTAAGAGATATTCAGTCGGGTCATACCAACCACGATTACGCCCAAGGAGCCCAGAAAAAAGTAGCCCGTAGGCTACTGCTTCACCGTGACTTAGGCTGTGATCACTGGCAGCTTCGAGAGCATGTGCTAGTGTATGGCCTAAGTTAAGCAAAACCCGTTTTCCAGATTCATGGACGTCTTCAGCCACAATGCTTGCCTTTACGTTTACTGAAGCTGATATCCATTTGACTAGTGTTGATTCGTCCTCTAAATCATCTAGTGCTCCTGCAAGAATAGCCCGACATAGTTTTGGGTTCGCTATGAGGCCATGTTTAAATACTTCTACGGCCCCGTCTCTATAAACTGAAGGAGGTAAAGTTGCCAACAAACGGACATCCATCAAAACCGCTTTGGGCTGCCAAAAAGTACCAATGAGATTTTTGCCTTCAGGTAGGTTTACGGCGGTTTTCCCACCTATACTGGCGTCAGCCATCGCAAGTAGAGAGGTTGGTACCAGGTAGCACGCTATACCCCGTTTGAAAGTCGAAGCTACAAANCCAGCCACATCCCCAACAACTCCGCCTCCCAGGGCTACTATCGCTGAATGACGGTCAAAGTTTTCTGTAGCAAGGAAGCTCTGTAAATGTTGGAAAGTAGCAAGAGTTTTGCTCTTTTCGCCTGCTTCCATAACGTAGGTGCTAACTCGTTTTCCAGCGTTGGTAAGCCGTAAAACTGATGGTTCTAGATAGTGTTGAGCTACATCTGTATCGGTGATGAGAGCTACATTGGAAGCATCTACGACTTCTGGTAAGCGATCTAAGGCACCGGCCTCGATCCAAGTCGAGTATGTTGGTTGGACACCGATATCGATTTTCATTAGCGCGATCTTAACCTAGCAAGGCTTTGAATAATCTCGGAAACCACACTGCGAGAGTTCCGAGCGTCTGTCGAAATCGTTATTGAAGCAATATCATCATAGGCTTTTTGGCGTTGAGCGAGAAGGCGCCGGATTTTTGACATGGGGTTGTTAGTGTCCAATAGCGGTCTATTGTGTTTACGTGTACGTCGAAAAATAGTTTCCGGTTTAGCTGAGAGTACAATGACCGGTCCTCGGCTACTTAGCAGCTCTCGATTTATCCTTCTCGTTACGACCCCGCCACCGGTCGAGACTACCACCTTATTTAGTTTAAGACACCTGCGAATAACTTCGGTTTCATAGTCTCGAAATACTTCTTCGCCGTGAATCTGAAAGATATCGGTAATAGTCATACAACTAACCTTCTCAATTATGCGATCAGTGTCCACGAAGGTTAAATTGAGTCTCCGGGACAGTTCCAAACCAATACGGCTTTTCCCNGTTCCCATAAAGCCGGCCANGGCAANCCAAGTAACGTTATTAGCCTGTTGTGACAAGGGCACAGTCATCAAAATGTTAGAAGTTACGGGTATAACTCCGATGNGTNGCTATCCGTTCTTGAATTTCCGTAATTGTGTCGGCACCGAATTTTTCCATAACACTATCGGCAAGAACAAGGGCACACATCCCGAGTAAAACAATTGATGCAGCGGGAACAGCTGTAGTGTCTGAGCGTTCTCTAGCTGCGTCAGCTGGTTGTCGAGAGCTAACGTCTACTGTTGGGAGCGGTTGCATTAGAGTGGCGATCGGTTTCATAGCGGCACGAATCACCAGCTCTTCGCCTGTAGTGATTCCAGCCTCTAGCCCTCCAGAACGATTAGTTTTCCGATAGTAGCCATCTGAATTATGAAAAATGGCATCATGCACTTGACTACCAGGCCGGATGGCGTTACTCCAACCGTCGCCAATTTCTACCCCCTTCATGGCTTGGATACTCATAGCAGCCTGGGCTAATCTTCCATCTAGCTTCCGGTCCCATTGAGTGTGGCTACCAAGGCCTATCGGCACACCCCGAAAACGGGCTTCTATAATTCCGCCAAGTGTATCGCCATCAACCTTAGCTTTATCTATTCGGTCAATAATTTCGTCTTCCTTAGTGTCTGAAAAACTGCGGATTGGGCTCTCGTCTAATTTATCTAACGCATCCCAGTCCATTCCATCATCACATGAAATTCCAGCTAAACTGATTACCCTTCCACATCCCTGTATCCCCGAATCTTCTAAGAGGCGTAGTGCCACTGCTCCAGCAGCGACTCTGCTAGCCGTTTCTCTAGCCGATGCCCTCTCAAGCACGTCTCTTAAGTCTTTATGTCCGTATTTTATGCCCCCAGCTAAGTCAGCGTGACCAGGTCGAGCTTCCGTCAGAGAACGACCCCGAGGTTCGTTTCCTGGGTGCGAAGACATGATTGCGCTCCAATTGCTCCAATCCTTGTTTTCAATATTTATTGCTAAGGGTGCACCAGTAGTGCGGCCGGACCGGACGCCTCCATGGAACTCTGCCCGATCTGATTCTATGGCCATCCTACGGCCTCGTCCATAACCCCCTTGACGCCTACGGAGCCAAGGGTCGATGTGATCTGAGGCAACCAGCTCTAGGCCAGCAGGCACGCCATCTAGAAGAACAGTCAGAGACGGGCCATGTGATTCCCCTGCAGAAAGATACCGTAGCATCTCAATAGCCTAGCATGCACCTATGACCTACGTTCATATCCGAAAAACGCTTTAGCTGCGCTATGCTCGAAAGGCGAAGAGATTTGTATAAGTGGTTAGCTGGGTTTAAAGCCGATCAAAGGTGTCCCGGCTCTATGGTACAGGTCGCGCCAGGTCGTTAAAGCGGACATGAGCATTATGAAACTGTAAGTCTAAAGTTCCTACTGGACCATTCCGTTGTTTTCCGAGAATGATTTCAGCTACCCCCTGTTTATCAGATTGAGCGTCATAATATTCATCCCGATAAATGAACATTACTAGGTCGGCGTCCTGTTCGATAGCACCACTTTCACGTAAATCAGAAAGCATGGGCCTCTTGTTAGGCCGGCTTTCTACCGCTCTCGATAGTTGGCTGAGCACCAGAACAGGCGTATCAAGTTCCCGGGAAAGAGCCTTGAGGCTTCGAGAGATAGCGCTAATTTCTTGCTGCCTGTTCTCGCTGCTTCCGATTCGTCCGCTACCGGTCATGAGTTGTAGGTAATCTACGATTATTAGACCGAGATTGTGTTCCGACATTAGACGCCGTGCTCTAGCTCGGAGTTCCATGACGGTCATGTCAGCGGCATCGTCGATGAAAATGTTGGCGTCTGACATCCGACCGGCTGAATCAGCGAGTCGTTGGAAGTCCCTGTCAGACAATTGTCCGTTACGGACTCTACTCATATCAACGCGTGCTTCAGAACAAAGCATTCTTGTTACGAGTTGAAGTGCCGACATCTCGAGAGAGAAGATACCAACGGGTTGCTTTTCCCTAAGGGCAACGTTTAGTGCAATTGTTAAAGCAAACGCAGTTTTTCCCATGCTAGGCCTAGCAGCTAAAACGTTTAGGCTGCTAGGTTGAAGGCCAGCAGTTAAACTATCGAGTTCTCGAAAACCGGTTCGAAGGCCTGATACAGGATCAGGGTTAGCGAAAAGTTCATTGATGTGGGCAAAAGTCTCTGAGACTAGAATCGGCATAGCTTGAAAAGCATGACTAAGTTTGGAGGTCGACAGCTCAAAAATGCTCGATTCTGCCTTATCAAGTACTTGTTCGATAGGAAACGACTGGTCATAAGCATTCTGCATAATTTGCCCACTAGCAGAAATAAGGTCTCGAANGGTAGCTTTTTCCCGGACTATACGGGCATAATTTTCAGCGTAAGCNGCAGTTGGTACGCTATCCGCCAGTCCTATGAGGTAAGGAACGCTTCCGACATTTTCTAATTCCCCTGTTTGGCGTAGTTCTTCAGTCAAAGTTACTAGGTCTATTGGTTCGTCCCGTTGGGCAAGCTTTTCCATCGCGCGGAATATTTTTCGATGGCCTTCTTTATAAAAATGATTTGCCCTAATAGTACCCTCGACAATACCGTAAGCTTCGTTGTCCAAAAGGACACTCCCTAGAACACTTTGTTCAGCTTCGAGGTTTTGAGGGGGAGTTCGGGCCTCCACAGTTTCCATTGTACGGTAGATACGACGAAAAGTGGGTTAAATGTCGTTACCGCGGTGGCTGTGGGTAAGATAGGGTGTTGTGATAGATGCTGTCTTACCGGTAATTGGTATCGCTTTAGCCTACGCGATTGGTGCGTTCCCGTTGGGTGGACTGATTATTAGAGCCCTAACCGGGACTGATCCGGGACGACTGAACGCCCACAATTTGGGTATGGAGAATAGCATCCGTCTTATTGGGCTCCCCACAGCCCTTCTTGCTCTTCTGGTCGATGTGCTTAAGGGGTTCCTAGCCGTTGGCTTGGGTGGCGGTGGTCCTTGGGCAGTATTGGCGGCTTACGTTGGCCACGTTCATCCCATTGCCCCTCTTTTGCTGGTAGGAAATCCTCGTGGTCGCGGGATAGGTCTTTTATTTGGAGCTCTTGCCAGCCTTCATTTATTTGGCGGGATATCTACTGTTTTAGTTTCGATTCCAGTTATTGTGTTCGCATTAATCCTTGGTTGGCTCGGTTTCGTTTCCTTCGCCACATTAGCGGGCATTGGTACCCTGTTTCTTGAGAGTTTGGTGGTGCCTGGATTACCGGTAGCTCCAATTGTGATTTTATTAGCTGTTTCGGTTTGGCGACATAAGAGTAACCTTGCTCGGATGGTGGATGGCACTGAGGTGCGTTTTGGAACTCCACCTTCTGTTACTAGCCTCGATCCAAATACAGTGATATCTGCTTTTATGGTTCACCCGATGCGCATAGAGGATCTTTGGCAGTCCCGTAGCCAAGCATTTTTACTACGACTGTTTCCTAAGGGGCCTATTGGTGAAGTTCTTGTGCGACTAGTGCTGCCAAGGTTCCGGCCAACTTTTGTCGATATTATTGATGGCATAGAATTGCCGGAAGGACGCAAGCTAAAGGTATTGCTTCTTGTTGGGCCGCTGTTGCCGGACCAAATACGAGAGCACCAAAAGGTTGCGACTCGCATGGTTATTCAAGGTGCCCGGTTGGCTCGAGATCTTGGCGCAGAAACGTTCGGGCTNGGGGGATTTTGGTCGACTGTTGGGGATAAGGGTGAGGCCGTGCAAAAAGCTGTGCCAGACATAGCTATTACCAACGGCGGCGCTTTTACTGCTGGCACAGTTAAGGCAGCTATACCGGGTCTGTTAAAGAGCTTTCAGGAGGAGGGTGGCGCACTCGAAGAGACTACAGCAGCTGTTATTGGGGCTAATGGGGTAGTGGCCTTTGGGATTGCACGTATGATCGCTGGCGAGGTCGGAGAGCTAATTTTGGTAGGCCGCAATGCCGATCGGTTAGAACGGAGTGCCCAAACCCTTGCTACCAAATTTCCCCAGACCCGCATAACGACTACGCAGGATATTAATACAGTTGAGCTTGCATCACTAATATTTACAGCTACAAGTGATCCTAATCCGGTTCTCTATAAAAGACATGTTAAGACGGGCGCTTGGGTATTTGATCTTGGTAGGCCAGTTGATGTCGATGATTCGGTGCGTACGGTACAGGGTGTTCACATAATTCCAGGGGGAGTTGTTCGACCGCCAGGCAGAATGCAGACCCAAGTCGATATGCACTTTGGCGATGGATTGATTCCGGCTTGCCTGGCAGAAACCATGATTATGGCCGCCACTAGGGCATTCGATAAGGCATCCCTTGGACCCAATACACGAACAAAGGATATTGAGTTCTATCTCAAAGAAGCGGAAAGCCTGGGCTTCGAAATAATCACTAAAGATGAAAATTTAGCAATTGCCTCCCCAGAGTTGTGACGGTTCAATTTCGTTTTTCCGGTTTTCTTGATGATGAAGATCTTAGGTTTGGAATCTTGTGGGATCGGGATTGTATTGGGCTAGTGCAAGATGGTGGTTATGTAGTAGCTTTTTTCCCTGAACGAGTAGAAGTCCCTTTTAAGGGCACTTGGTCTGAGGTGCCTTCAATCGATTATTTAGACGAATATAGGCGGAGCCTAAAACCGCTGTATCTTGATCGAATTGTAGTTTCCTCTACAAAAAAGACTGTTTTATTGGAGCCTTGTCAGAAGGTGCTCTGGCTGGACCCTGGGATGGCTTTTGGCACGGGCTATCATGAAACCACAAGATTGGCTCTCTTGGCTCTCGCTGCCAGAGATTTAACAGGTAATAGNGTGCTCGATGTTGGGTGTGGGTCTGGAATTTTGACGATCGCTGCGGACTTGCTGGGAGCCAAACAATCTCATGGAATAGATATTGATCGGAATGTAATACCTGTGGCTAGGGAGAACGCAGCTCGTAACGCTAGTCGGTCGACCTTTAATTGCGGGGAACTTAGGAATCAGAGNTGCGTACAAGGGTCCTTCTTGTTCGACATAATTGCCGCTAATCTCTATGCTGAGCTTCATAGGGATCTACTGGACGAATATTTTCGGGTACTTAAACCGGGAGGAACGCTATTGCTGACAGGAATATTAGAAAATCGGTTAGGACTGGTTTTAGAGTCGCTAGATGGAAGATTTATCCATATTGGGACCAAAAACGAAGGTAAGTGGATGCTTATAGAAATAGAGTCGAAGGAGTGAAGAATACTCGGTCTGGTGCTGTCTGCGCAAAGCGATTGGTGCACTTTGTAAGTCCGGAAGAAAGCCTTCGCCTCATATTGTGCGGCCGCATTAATTAGTGTGTATAGAATCGAGAAGGTAAATAAGTTTACAAGTGTATGTTTGGTCGAACTTGAAGTGTTCGAGCCCCCAAGTAGGACAAGAAACTTAAGAGGCAATTGGTGAGGTTTACTAGGTCTGTTGCTATTGGGTCATTATTTGCCCTATTAGTCTTTGGTAGTTCCTCTTGTAAGTTGTTGTACTTGCCGCCGGTTCCCTCAAATATAATGGCACCAAAAAGAATTTTGATTAATTCGTCTAGCCATATTCGTTTATATCAAGGTAGTCCTGCGTTAGAGATTGTTATCGAGTCACTGCCTAAACCGGGGTGGTTAACCCTTCAATGGTTCGGGCCAGATAATCGAGAGGTAGGTTCAGAAAGCTTCTGGATTTCTGAAGAGGACAAAGGTGTTAGCAGAATATATATATTAGCCTCTAAAGTACCAATGTTGGCTGGACGATGGCGGGTTGTTGTTTCGTTCTCAAATCGGGTTGTTCGGCAAATTACGGGGTCGCTACAGTAAACCCTAAGTCAGTAAGTCAGATTAGGGCGGAGATATGTCTATACTCCGCCCTAAAAATACAGGGGATTAAAGTACTTACTGCATAGCAAGTCAGGAATTTCGGTTAGATATCCTTAGGGGTTTACGCTTATTTCGAAACCAGACTACCATCGGAGCTAGGATGAAAATGCTTGAGTATGTCCCAACAGCGATCCCAATCAATAATGTAACGCTAAAATCGCGTAGGACGCTACCACCTAAAAAGAAGAGGGCGAGAACTGGTAATAAGGTTGTGGTGGAAGTCATCACTGTACGGGCAATGGTTTGGCTGACCGACAGGTCGACGATTTCCGTATAAGATTTCCCCCGAATTTTACGTAAATTTTCACGGATTCTATCTGCAATTATTATTGAATCGTTCAAAGAATAACCCACTACGAAAAGGAGAGCAGCTAAAACTGGAATCCCAAACTCCGCGTTCATTAGGTCGAGGACTCCGAGAGTAAGGCCGACGTCGTGTACCACTGCTAAGATGGCTGCTATTGCTACGACCCAAGTCGGCCAGAAGCGCCATCCTACATACATCACGATTAACCCAAGAGCCACAAGAACAGCGTAGATCGCTCCTTGNCNAAGATCTGCTCCTACTGCCGGTCCCACGAAGTCGGCCGATAAAAGTTCAGCCCCTAGGGCGCTAGCCAGAAGGTTGGAAAATTGCTCACTACCTTGCGCCGCTTCTGTAAGGCCAACCCTAACAGAAATTAATTCCCCTTCAATGGTATTGTCCTGAACACTCACGATTGTAGCGCTATTGGCGGACAGCCCTTCAAAATTCAAGTTGCTAATAGCCGTCCTAACGTCTGAGGTGTTAGTACCTTCTGCTACACGGTAAAGAGCTGTGGTGCCTCCTGTAAAATCAGTTGATAAGCGGAGGCCATTGGTTAGTACTAGGATGATTGCGGTGATCGCAACTAAGGCAGAAACGCTTAAGACAAGAGGGGCTTTAGTAATAAACCGAAGGCGATCCGTATAAAAGCCTTTAGGGAGCAAAGGCCTCCGAATATGGATAGTTAATAGGTCTAGGATGAATGGGACTACAATAATATTGATAAAGACCGCGCAAGCGATTCCGATCGNTAGGGTAATGGCAAAGCCACGAACAGCCCCAGTTGTGTACTGGTACAAGGTTGCTGCTGCCAGGAGCGTAGTCACGTTTGCATCGATTATCGCTGAAAGCGAGTTACCGAATCCCCCGCGCATAGCTAGCCGAAGGCTTTTCCCCACGCGGAGCTCCTCTTTGATTCGTTCGAAACTAATAACGTTACCGTCAACGGCAGCGCCAATAGTGAGCACTAGGCCCGCAAGTCCGGGTAAAGTTAATGCGGCTCCGAGGCCCGCTAGAATCCCAAAGATGAGGAACATCACAAGGAAGAGGCCGAGGGTAAGGACTGTTCCGAATAAAGGCCCATAGTATAGAAGGATGGCTGCGATTACAGCGATTCCTCCTACTAATGCAGCTCGCCTACCAGCATTAATAGAATCTTGTCCGAGGGTGGGGCCGATAGCTCTGATTTCTTCAACGTGCAAATTTATAGGTAAGCTACCAGTTCGGAGTACTAGGGCTACGTCTGCCGCTTCTTCGAGCGTGGCTATTCCCGTAATCTGTCCCGAATCACTGATGCGACTCTGAAGTGTAGGAGCAGACTGGACTCTTCCATCTAGAACAATCGCCATTCGCCGCTTGGTATTTTGACCAGTAAATTCCCCAAACTGTTTTGCGAACTCTTGTTTGATTTCAAAGTTTACTAATGGACCTATTTGGCCGCTGCCAGGTGGAGAAAAGTCGGCTCGAGCATACTTCACAATCTCACCGGTAAAGGCTGGCGGTTCTAAATCTTCAAGGGTCAGTAGGCTACTTGCCATATTTTCGGAAGGACGTTTTACCAGTTGAAATTCGAGTATAGCCTGTTGCCCGATAAGATTTAGAGCCCGCGTTTGATCTTCGGCGGTAAGACCGGGTAATTCAACTACAATACGGTTAGTTCCACTAGTTTGGATAAGTGGTTCAGCGACACCAAATTCATTAACGCGATTTTCGATGATATTACGTGCCGCATTCAGGTCTTCCCTCAGGGGTTCATCCTCTTCCGCTTGCAATACAACCCTTAGGCCACCTTGAAGATCAAGGCCAAGTTTAAGTGTTGGATTACCCGTACGGTCTAACGGTTGCCATAGGTAATATCCGGATATAACTAGCGCTCCAATTATTAGAATGCCGGTTACGGACCTACGATTAAATTTCATGTTCACTCCTTGGTTAGTCGCTTTATAGGTAAGTCTTTGGCGGTTTAGTCGAAGCTAAAATCTTTATAGTTGCAAACGGCCAAATAGGAGTAAAAGGCCCAATCGGCTAAGCGGGTTGTACCCAGTTAGCAGGAAGGAAAAACTCTTGGTGTTAAGCCTAAAAAGTGCTGAAGAAAATGCCCGTGGTTCCGGCCAGTTCGATTGTGTAATTACTTGACCAGATCGATATTGCCGAATCGTAGCAACTAGACTGCCAGAATCAGGAGAAACTAGGTCTTGACCAGAGGTTTTATTGAAACTGCCTTTCGGTCCTATTCCTGGCATGCCACCGATTAGAAAAACCAAGGCGAATACGCCAGCTAGTAGAACGTTTTTATCGTTCGAATCTAACGGTGAGTTCCAGCAACGCTTAACATTCGTTAGCATTGTTTATCTCCTCGTATATTCATCGATAGGTTTAGCCTGAGACTTCTACTAACTCATAGACGTGAATTACGTCGCCTTCTTGGATGTTGTCATAGTTTTGAAGGTTTATTCCGCATTCCAATCCTTGAGTAACTTCCCGCACATCATCCTTGAAGCGCCTGAGCTGCGAAATTGAGCCCTTGTAAACCTCTTGACCATCGCGAGTTACACGAGCTTTAGCACCACGGCGAATCAAACCATCATTTACATAGGAGCCTGCTATGCTGCCACTACGAGGAATCTGAATAACTGCTCGTACCTCAGCTTGTCCAATAGTCTGCTCTTCAAACTCTGGTTCGATTTGACCATGAATTAGACGTTCTATATCCTCGATAAGGTCATAGACAATTCGATAAGATTTTAAATTTACCCCTTGGCGATGAGCTGCTTTCTTCACAGAACCTGCTGGGTTTACGCCGAAAGCGACCACGTGAGCATCAGCAGTGGATGCTAAAAGGAGGTCAGAGTCTGTTGGGGAGCCAACCTCTGCCAATAGTATTTGAACGTCGACTTCTTCTGTAGATTCTGAGAGTTGGGAAATTATGTTTTTAATAGCTTCAAGCGATCCCTGGGTATCTGTTCGGACAATCATCTTAATAGTANTGACGTTCNCAGTCTGAAATAAGTCTTCTAGCGTAATGCCAGTCTTCCCACTATCAGCACGGCTTTCGATTTCTCGATCCCTTTGTATATTGGCTGTAATGTCTTTTGCGGTCCGGTCATTTTCGACCCACGATACGGAATCTCCTGCTTGGGGTTGAGTGTTGAACCCAAGGATTTGTACAGGAACTGAAGGACCGGCTTGATCGATAGATCCCCCGTTGTGGTCAGTAAGACGACGAATACGTGCCCATGTTTCTCCTGATACGACAGTATCTGCGACTCTTAAGGTGCCTTGTTGCACAAGTACNGTAGCCAAAACGCCAGCGCGCTTATCNAGAATCGATTCAANTACAACTCCNTATGCGGTAGTTTGTGGATCCGCACGTAAATCTTCTACCTCAGCAACTAGAGAAATCATTTCTAATAAGGAATCTATTCCGCTTCCTGTTTNGGCACTAATTTCAACAGTGATAGTGTCGCCCCCAAATTCCTCAGGAACAAGTTCAAACTGGATCAAGTCTTGCTTCACTTTAGCCGGGTTGGCTTGAGGTAAATCGGTTTTATTAATTGCGATTATGATCGGGACTTGTGCAGCCTGCGCGTGGGCGATAGCTTCTCGCGTCTGAGGCATAATGCTGTCATCTGCCGCAATGACGATGACCACGATATCGGTTACGTTTGCACCCCGTTGCCTGATGGAAGTAAAAGCCTCATGACCTGGGGTATCGAGGAAGGTAATTATCCCGTGGTTAGTTTCGGTTTGATAAGCCCCGATGTGCTGGGTAATTCCCCCAGCTTCTCGCTCAGCAACAGCCGTCTTCCTGATGTAGTCAAGCAAGCTAGTTTTTCCGTGATCGACATGTCCCATGATGGTTACTACTGGAGCTCGAATTGGAGCATCTGGTGCTGGTGGGGGAGGTGAGGTATCGGTTGTAGCGGCTCCCGAGGAGTCATTTTCAACTGAGGGGTTTTCTACTTCGGTTGGCAGGTCAGGAGAGTCGTTTATCGTAGGTGTTTTTGCAAGGTCTTGAAGTGCTAAATCGCGGACATTTTCTGCTGTTTCGGCGTCTAGGGTGCTAGCGTGCGATTTGTAAGCTATCCCCAGGGAATCAAGGGCCTCTAGAACCACCTTCGATTCCACGTCTAACTCTTTAGCGAGTTGGTAAATTCGGACTCTTTCAGACATTAATCCCTCCGGCACTGGTAACAGTAAAGCCTAGATTTCGATTCTTGGTGGTGAGTAATTCTTCGATCCGTTTAGCCTGATTCCGGAAAAATCGTTGAAGCTCCTTAGTAGAAGGGTGGTTAAAGCAGGTTTGGCATAGCCATGCTCCTCTACCAGGTGTTTTTGCCTTTGGGTCAGGTTGCCATTGTCCTGCCTCATCCCGAAAAAAACGATGAAGTTTCGGCTTCGGGTGGGAATCACGGCATACGACGCAGCGTCGAGTTGGAATATGGGGGGGATTCGGCATTTTAGGAGGTCGTTTCCCCAGAAGGCTTGTCGGGTTGATCGTTGGTAATGTCGGGGCTAGTGTCTTCTGCCTGGTCAGGTTTTGGTTTGGATGAGGGATCGTCTGCTGTCGAGAATAGCGCATCAAAAGCAGCGCGAGAGTCATCGTCAGTTACTGTGTCGTCTAGCCTAGAAGCTGCAGCTTGCATAGCGGCATCTAGGTCGCTAACCGTTTCAGATCCAATCAAATCAATTTTGTAGCCGGTTAGTTTGGCAGCAAGTCGTACGTTCTGCCCGCCTTTCCCTATGGCAAGGGAAAGTTGGTCTGTTGGAACCATGACTTTGGCTTCGACCAATTCGGCATCCACTTCGATGGTCCCTACTTTAGCGGGAGAGAGGGCGTTACGGATGAATTCTCGTGGATTGGGGTCCCACAGAATGATGTCTACTCTTTCTCGTTGTAATTCTCCAGTGACGGCTTGTATTCGACTACCACGATGGCCAATGCAAGCGCCGATCGGGTCAACGTTTGGGTTTGAGCTGGTCACGGCTACTTTAGATCGTTGACCTGCTTCCCGGGCAACAGCCTTTATCTCTACGGTATCGTCGGTAACTTCGGGTATTTCTTGGCGCATTAAGTAGTCAAGAAGTTCTGAGGCAGCTCGTGATACAAGTATGCTAGGTCCTCGAGTAGATAGTTCTACTTTGATGACATAAACCTTTACTCGCATACCGACTAGGTACCGCTCGCCTTGTATTTGTTCTTTTGGGGGCATAATAGCTTCGCCCCTTCCAAGATCTACAAAGACGTTACGCTTATTGTCAGTCCGGGATACTACCGCAGTTAGAACGTCTCCAGCTCGGTCCTTATATTCTTCATAAACAATGGTNCGTTCAGCTTCACGGATNTTCTGGGTGATTACTTGCTTTGTTGTTTGTACGGCGATCCGAGTGAATTTTTCGGGATCCATGGGAAATTCCATTTCCATTCCCACTTCTACTGTATCGTCGAGGTCGATTGCTTCTTTGAGGGAAATCTCTGTGTCGGCATCTTCAACTTCTTCTACCACTCTCATGATGACCAAGACTTCCATCTCGCCAGTTTCAGGATGGAGGTTAACCTCAATTTGTTTTCCTGGCTCAATATTTCGCTCGAAAGCCTGTTCCAGGGATTCTTCAAAATTGATCAGCAGCTGTTCTTTTTCTAAGTTTCGCTCCGCGGCCAGAAGGCTTAAAGCATCCATAAAGTCCTTGTTCATAGTTACACCCCTATTTAGTTGTTATTCATCGCGGCGACTCGGGCCACTCATCGAGTCGTGCGGTTTCAATATCGGTTAATCTTAATTCTTTGGTCTCCTGCTCTGTCTCTAGGGTGATTAGACCGTCTTCGACAGTACGGATGGTGCCGCGGAACGACTTTCCCGCCACTCGAAACTTTGCTGCTAAATCAGCAAATCTCTCAAAGTGCCTCAGACGGATTAGTGGTCGTTTTGGCCCTGGGGATTCTACTTCGAGGCGGTAGGCGTCCTGGAATGGGTCAAGTCGATCCAATTCAAGACTGAAGACTTCGCTTACCTTGGAAATGTCAGCGACGGAGACCAAATTCTCGTCGAGTCGGTCAACACGAAGCAATATTCCCTTCCTAGAGCCTTGTTCTCTAACTTTTAGTTCCAGAACTTCGAAGCCTAGTGGTTCTAGAATTTCAACTGCTGCATCTGTAAGATCCATTTCACCTCCTTTCTGCCACACGAAAAAAGGCGGGTCTTTCGAACCCACCCAAAAACTTGAGGCAGTCGGGGCTAATGCGCCACGTGACCGTATTATACTCGGTTACACTGGAGGGTACAACTTAAGGTGGAAATAGCATGATCGTGGTTGCAGCCTCCAGTGAATCGAGGAATTTTTGATGGGTAGTTTGCTAATGTGAAACCGAGGGCTTTACTTATCGTTTGATGAGTAGGTAAACTCCCGTTTATCGGATGACTTATAACTATATTATTTTGGGCCGCCCGATGGGTTTAAATTTCGTAGCTTTCGGCTTACTAAGACTGTAAAAAGCGCATTTGTAGTTTAGTTTGCAGCTGACAGAGGACGGAAGAGAATGCAATATGAAGTTCGCCTGTATACACCTGGACCAACCCCGATTCATCCCCGGGCGCTTAAGGCTCTTGCGTGGCCCATGCGGAGTCATATGGATCCCGATATGGTTTCGTTTAACGATGGTCTAGCTCGGGACCTGGAAGTCCTTTATGGAAGTCCTGATGATGGTTTCGCCTGTGTGTTATCTGGTTCAGGATCGTTTGGTATGGAAGTCGGATTTGCCAACCTCCTGGAACCCGGGGAAAAGGTGGTTATTGCTTCTAACGGCGTCTTTGGTGAACGGATGATCGATATGGCTAGTAGACTAGGCGCGGCAGTAAGTCCAGTACGTTTTCCCGCTGGTTCTCCCATAGCCCCAGGAATCGTCCGGGAATCTNTAGCGCGGATACAGCCGAAGGTTTTAGCAGTGGTGCATGGAGAAACCAGTACCGGCGTTATTAATCCAATTGAAGAACTCGGAGCTATAGCTGCGGAATTTGGAGCGATGTTTACGGTTGATGCGGTAACGACAGTCGGAATGCTTCCCTTCGATATGGGATGTTGTGGGATAGATTATGCCTATACCGGTTCTCAAAAGTGCTTATCTGCTCCCCCTGGTCTTGCTCCCGTAGCACTCAGCCCAAGGGCTTTGACTACAATTAGAGAACGAGTGAAGCCAGTCAGCACTTGGTACGGGGATGTGGATAGCATGATGAATTATTGGCGTCCCTCGGAGGGAAGGAGTTACCACCACACTGTACCGGTTCAACTGCACTGGGCAACTGGCGAGGCTGTGAAGGCAGCCTTAGAGGAAGGTGTACATAATAGAGCCGCGAGGGTTAGGACTGTAGCCAATGCCTGTATCATCTCTTTGGAAACGATAGGTTTCAAGGCGTTCGTGCCAAACGAATTTCGACTACCCACTGTACTTGCCGTAACCTTACCCGAAGGCATAGATGACCTCTTTGTAAGAAATACCCTTAGATCTGATTACCGAATCTCTGTTACTGGCGGCTTAGGCGAGACTACTGGGAAAATCTGGCGTTTGGGTTTGATGGGGGAAGCTGCACACCTGCATCACTATCGTCACCTTATGATTGCCTTAGGAGAGATTCTTGGCGCGGTTCATTTGGTCGAAACTTTTGATCAGGCAGCGCGTGAGTGTTAGGCACTAAATATTGGGTTGAGGTAATGATTATTTATAGGGCGTTTTTATGGGAATAGCTGATCACTCTCCGTCTGAAGAGGTGTTAAAACGAGCTCGAGGCGAGGGAATTGATCTTGAAGAGTTGAGAAGCACTGACCCTCAAAAATATAGGATTATTAATTCTGTTCCGTTAGCGGTTGTGAATGTCGAATACCTTGAACAAATCGCTGAGGAATTACATAAAGCGTTTCCCGAAACAGAAATATTCCAAATCCCAGGTAAGTATCCCAAGGTAGTTAGACTTTTCAGTTTTCCATTAGTAGATGTTGCTAAGCTTGACAGTGTGTTGGCTTCTATCGCTGGACAGCATGGAGATCTTTTCTTCCGAATAATTCAAGATGTTCGCGGAGAACGGCGCGAATTACAACGGGCAATAGACCCTGCAGAATGGCAAGGGATTGAAGGCCTTGTTGGGCCATTTTCCGAAGAACATGCGGCTGAAGAGTGGGGATCAAAATCTTCTCAGAGCACCGGGCTAGAGAGCGATGTGTTCCAACTCAGAGGGACCTGGTTCTGCGATGTTTTCGATCTTAGTGAAACTTAAAAATTTGGTTAAATATTGGCCAGGTGATGGGGTGTCGTAAATATCGCCCGGTTGGCGTAGAGTTTCCAGCATAGTGGTTCCAAAGGATAATTAATTCGGGGCGGTTTCTACCGCGAAGTCAATGCTTAGGAGAAGTTCTAAGCTTCAATGGGGGCGAAAAACTACGGCTTATTCAAAACCGTTATCATTTGCTGAAACCCAAAGGTAGATAAGTAATTCTTGCTTATGTGTTGTTTTTCCTAACTATAAGTTTATTGAGCCAGTAATCTAGGGACTGTTGACGTATGGACTGCTTGCCGATAGACTTCTTATTCATGGGGAGCTCGTCAGCTTCGCCGTTTTTTCGTTAGACGCAGTAGCGATTCTGCGTCCATATTTTACTGCCTGTAATGGGCAGAATTTTTTTTGGAGGCGTCAAGGCTATGTTGGAACAAGCCCTTAAGGAAATTGAGTGCACTTCTGATCTCAACGAACTTCAGGAGTTGCGCGTACAGTATTTGGGAAAAAAAGGGTTGATCACTCAGCAACTAAAGAGCCTGGGGGCTCTGAAGCCTGAAGAGCGCCGGGAAGCTGGCCAACGAATAAACCGTATAAAGTCCAGCATTGATAATGCTCTCAAAGAGCGGCACGACGTTTTGGGTCGCGAAGAGTTACAGAAACAACTCCATGCTGAGGGTGTAGACGTTACCTTGCCCGGGACGGCAGGTAAACAAGGGAACCTACATCTCCTAACGCTAATTACTAATAAGCTGCTCGACGTTTTTGTTTCTCTTGGCTATGAAGTTGCTGTCGGGCCAGAACTCGAAACAGATTACTATAATTTCGAAGCGCTAAATTTCCCTAAAGATCATCCAGCTCGCGATACGCAAGATACTTTTTTCACCACTGATGGTCGGGTAATGAGAACCCATACGAGCCCAATGCAAATCCGGTATATGGAGTCTCACCAACCACCGTTTCGGGTTGTCGTCCCAGGAAGGACATTTCGGAATGAGGCTGTCGATGTTACTCACGAAGCTACTTTCAATCAACTAGAGGCCTTAGTAGTGGACGAAAGAATAACTATGGCTGACCTCAAAGGAGCCATCGCAGAAATGGCTACGGCTTTGTTTGGCAAAGAGGTTAAAACGAGACTGCAACCAGCTTACTTCCCTTTTGTGGAACCCGGCGCCGAATTTGCTATTTGGTGGACTAATCCNCGAACTGGAGAGGAACAATGGCTTGAACTTGGGGGTTGTGGAATGGTGCACCCAAAGGTTTTTGAAGCAGCAGGCTATGAAGGAGTTACTGGCTTCGCTTTCGGATTTGGGATAGAAAGACTAGCTCTCATACCATTCGGAATTCCTGATATCAGGCAATTCTATAGCAGTGATATTCGTGTTCTTAATCAGTTCCGAGGGATAGTATGAAGCTCCCGCTTGAATGGCTAAATGAGTTAGTCAATGACTTACCCGAAGTTGATGTATTGGTCGAAACGTTAATAGGGATCGGACTCGAGGTGGATAACGTCTCCACTTTGCCAGGAGCCCCAAAAAACGTAATAGTAGCTGACATTCTAAAAACTCAACCCATACCGGGGAGCGATCATTTGGTGGTAGCGACTGTCGACGATGGTAGGGGAGGCCTCTCGGTTGTTTGTGGAGCTCCCAATGCTCGTCCTGGACTCCGAACTGCCCTCGCTCTTCCTGGGGCGGTCTTGTCGAATGGGAATTTAAAGGTGATCTCACGTGAAGTAGGGGGCAAACTAAGCGAAGGAGTCTTATGTAGTCCGAAAGAATTAGGTCTTTACGATTACTCTGGAGGCCTTATTGAATTTTGGGAGGACCTTCCGGTTGGTGCCGACCTTTCGAAATCA
Source organism: Trueperaceae bacterium (assembly GCA_002707365.1). Lineage (NCBI taxonomy): Bacteria > Thermotogati > Deinococcota > Deinococci > Trueperales > Trueperaceae > Trueperaceae bacterium. Next base: position 110,689 of record PAMQ01000003.1, on the reverse strand, counting down.
TGGCCTTCGGAGAGCCTTATTGAGTTTGAATTGACACCAAATCGGGCTGACGCGTTTAGTGCTTTAGGGGTTGCAAGGGACCTCTCCGCAAAACTGAATTTGGAGCTTAAACATCCTGCATCGGGAATAGAAATCTCCGATGTGGGGGTAGCTGATGAATTGTCCTTACAAGTCGAGGATGTAACGGCTTGTCCCAGATTTACACTTCAACAAATTGATGGTGTTGAGGTACGGCCTAGTCCTTTATGGCTTCAACGTCGTTTAACGGCTCTAGGCTTGCGCCCTCGTAATAACGTTGTCGATGTAACTAATTTCGTTACGTTCGAGTTAGGTCAACCATCACATGCGTACGACCGTAATCTTCTTGGTGATGACACCATAATTGTTAGGAAAGCCTCTGAGGGTGAACGGTTTACTGCCCTAAATGAGAGCGAAATAGTTCTTACAGAAAACGACCTAGTCATTACGACTCCCAACGGTGATAACACGAGGGTAATTGGTTTGGCTGGCGTTATTGGTGGTCTGAACGATAGTGTTCATGCTACAACAACGTCCGTCGCTCTTGAAGTTGCTCATTTCGATCCTGTGACGGTACGTAAAACTGCCAGGAGGCATGGGTTAGTAACGGATGCTCATTATCGTTTCGAAAGAGGGGTTGACCCGAACATTCCACCTGTTGCTAACGCCCGGGCAGCCCAATTAATAGCTCAGCTTTCTGGGGCGAGGATACATCCTGGTTTAACCCAGGTTGGTACTGATTTTGTCCCAACTGGCGTCGAATTCAGGCCATCACGAGTTCATTTTCTTATGGATTTTAATGTGCCCCGAAATATTCAGAGAGAATACTTGGAGAAACTCGGTTGTGTGATTCAGGAAAACCAAGATGACCTTTGGACNGTAACNCCACCAAGNTGGCGGTTNGACATCTCNATAGAAGAGGATGTCATTGAGGAAGTAGCTAGATTGTATGGTTACGATAAGCTTGGTGAAAGCATCCCTTCCATGCGCTTTGTGCCTGAATCTGCTGATCTCACCCATAGAGCCCTTCGTTTGTCTTTCGCGCACAGTGGATTCCAAGAGACTCTAAGTTACTCCTTCACTGGTCCAGATGAGGTTTCTCGATCTCGTGCTCCTGAAGCAAGTGTTAACTTGCTTAACCCACAGGGTGTTGAGAGGAGTTTGCTTCGAACTGCTCTCTATCCAGCTTTGCTAGCTTCTGCCGAAGCGAACCGTAGCGTTCAATCCCTCGCCTTGTTCGAGATTGGGAGGGTTTTTAGGGAAAAGGAAGAAGAGCATCTTGCTTTTCTTATGTCGGGAATTTGGCAGGANACCAGCTGGAAGGCTAGCGAGTCTAGGAAGCTAGATTTTTTTGTTATTAAAGGGGTGCTGGAACGACTGGCTTCAGTGAGAAATTCTGACCTGGAATTAATAAGCACCACGGTCGATCATCTTCATCCTGGTGTGGCAGCGACTGTGATGTGGAATGGTCGTGAGGTTGGGACAGTTGGTCAAATTCATCCGGAAGTAAGCAAAGCGTATGGGCTTGAAGAGGTTTTCGTTGCTGAGTTGACACTTCCTCTCGAGGCTAAGCGCCTTGTGTATGAGGATTTTGGTCGTCAACCACATGCCGAGCGGGATCTGGCTGTAATTGTTCCTATTGACGTTCCGTACTCGACCATTGCGGCATTAGTTAGTGGTCCTGCGGGAGAGCTTCTAGAGACTCTTGAGCCCTTCGATTTGTACCAGGGTAAGCAAGTTCCGGATGGGTTTAAGAGCCTTGCGTTGAGATTCCGCTTCCAGCACGCTGATCGGTCTCTAAATGATAGAGAGGTTGATGAGTACATGGATAACGTTATGGATACTATTAAAGGCGCGGGTTACGAATTACGAGAATGAAAACCCTAATTGGCNNAGAANANAAATATAGNGCGCCCATNCCTTAANCCGGGTGTTTTTCGCAGTTCAAGGGAAGATGATGGGTCTATCATTAGAAGAGTATTATGGAGCAACGGGATCAGATCCCTAAGCTCTTGGGAAAGGGNGATGCCCAAAGTAGAATAAAGGGACGCGAGGAAGCGCAAGCCCAAGTTAAAACTGGTGACGAGGTGGAGGGCTCCTGGCATTACTGGCCAGGGGATAGGCAAAAGATGCTGAAAGCGCGAACGGTGCCATTTTGCACGAAAGTCTGCGGGCCCCTCCTGAGAAGCAAGGCCCCTCACTCGCAAATGTTCCGGGCCAATTCGGATTAACTAAATAAAACAAANGGCAAAAATGNGGGAGCGAAAATAACNNCGCTTCCGTCAACTGNTGGAGTNGGTTTTACGTAGTAGTTCTAGAGTTTCAAGTCAGATAGGATTACTTCTCGACTCGACGAATATTTCGGCAGGTTTCTGGAGGTACACAAAAACTATCATGTGCGGCATTGTTGGGTACGTCGGGTACAGGCAAGCAGCAGAGGTAGTGCTGGATGGCCTAGAACGCCTTGAATACCGGGGTTATGACTCAGCTGGAGTTGCCGTTGTACAAGGTCCCGACACTTCGTCTTCAACTATTACTTGTGTGAAATCTGCGGGGAAACTAACTGAGCTAAAAAGCATCCTCGAATTTTCGGCTCTTAAAGGCACCGTTGGTATAGGTCATACGCGCTGGGCAACTCATGGGAAACCTACTGATACTAATGCTCATCCGCATTTGTCAGAGGACAACAAAATAGCTGTAGTTCATAACGGCATCATTGAGAACTACGGTGAACTCAAGGAACAACTTACTCAAGGCGGGCATGAATTCATGTCCGAAACGGATACCGAAGTAATTGTTCACCTGATTGAAAATCACTATAGTGGTGATTTAGCCTCTGCCGTTCGTAAGGCCTTAGTTGAAATAAGTGGTGCTTACGGTCTGGTTGTTTCTCATTCAGATCATAATGAGATCGTAGTGGCTAGAGCAACTAGCCCGATGGTTATTGGTCTTGGTGAGTCAGAGAATTTTGTTGCTAGTGATGTTCCTGCGCTGCTTTCTCACACCCAGAATGTGATGTTTCTGCATGATGGTGATATGGCAGTCATAAGTCATGATGGCGTAGTTGTTACTGATTTTAGTGGCACCTTACTCGAACGAGAAGTAACTCAGATTGATTGGGATGTAGAGCAGGCCGAAAAAGATGGTTACCCGCACTACATGTTGAAAGAAATTTTTGAGCAGCCTGCCGTCGTGCAGAACACGCTGGGTGGTCGGCTGGGGGCTGATGACTCAGTTGAACTCGGCATTGATTTGGATCCAGCAAGTNTTGACCGGATTGTNNTTACNGCNGCTGGTACAGCTTNCTACGCTGGTCTGGTAGGTGAATACTTAATTGAGAAGTTAGCTAGGATCCCAGTTGAGGTTGAGGTCGCGAGTGAATTCCGATATCGCGATCCGATTGTTGATTCCCGAACATTGTGCATAGTGGTATCGCAATCAGGAGAAACGATTGACACGCTCGAGGCTCTCCGTGAGGCCCNTCGGAGGGGCGCCCAGAGTTTAGCAATCTTAAANGTTAAGGGATCTTCTATTAGTCGAGAAGTTGATNANGTCTTGTACCTGCATGCTGGTCCGGAAATTGGTGTAGCTAGTACAAAAGCTTACATTGGGATGGTAGTTGCCTTCGAACTGCTCGCCTTGTGGCTAGGTCAAACTCGGAAAACGTTACCCNAAGAGGATGCTCGGGAAATTATAGCTAGCTTGCGAGANGTGCCCTCTCTNATTGAGCAGGCTNTAGCTTACCGAAGTGCTATTGCTGAGGTCGCTGAAACCTTTAAGGGCTGCAGTGACTATCTTTTCTTAGGACGTGGGATTAATTTCCCCACCGCTCTAGAGGGAGCTTTAAAGCTTAAGGAGATTAGTTACATTCATGCTGAGGCTTACGCGACTGGGGAGATGAAGCACGGGCCGATTGCGCTTATTGATGAGAACATGCCAGTTGTTGCTGTGGCTACTAAGAGTGATCTTTACGTTAAAACAATTTCAAATTTACAAGAGATTAAAGCTCGTGATGGGAAACTTATTGTGTTAGCTAATCCTGGTGATGAGTTAGTACCTAAGCATGCTGATATGGTGATTCCTGTTCCTGAAACGCATGAACTAGTTTCACCACTAATTAATGTGGTGTCGTTACAACTCCTTGCCTACGAAACTGCTGACAGGCTTGGTTTTGATGTAGACCAACCTCGTAATCTGGCCAAAAGTGTAACTGTAGAATAGATAATAAAAGTCTTTTCTGGCGAATTCTCCCAAGATTTCTGGTCTTCAGTGACAATTGAAATTCATCGGTTTGCTATGGTTGAACTAGCGGACAGATGTACAGCCTAGAAAGAATAGTCTGATTATAAAAAACGAATTGTTTTAGTTTTGAATAAAACAAAAACTACCTATAAACGGTATCACTATCGGTATTTTTGCTAGAGCGTGCGATTGCCAGTATCATATCAGTTAACGAGACTGTTCCCACTTTTTCTCCGTTTTTCATTACGATTGCGCCGTTTGAACCAGATTTAGAGACAGTTTGCAGGGCATCTTCTATTATTGTGGTTTCCTGTATTTCTGGACCCATGATGGTATCTGTGTTAGCCATTACAGCGCTTACTTTTAGTACTCGTGCTTTATTAATATCTTTTATGAAATCTGTTACATAATCGTCTGCCGGTTTTAAGATAATATCCTCTGCCGAGCCAGATTGTATAACCGCACCATCTCTCAAAATAGCAATATTATCTCCGAGCTTTAAGGCCTCATCGAGGTCATGTGTAATGAAGATAATAGTTTTGTGAAGCTTATGTTGAAGTGCTAATAAAACGTCTTGCATATCCGATCGAATGAGTGGATCTAATGCCGAAAAAGCTTCATCCATCAACAGAATGTCTGCATCAGTTGCAAGTGCACGCGCTAATCCAACCCTTTGTTGCATGCCACCGGATAATTGTGCAGGATAATGATTTTCGAAACCATTCAGACCAACGCTTTCTATCCATTGAGCTGATCTTTCAAAAGCTTCTTGTTTAGTTACGCCCTGAATAGTAAGGCCATAACTAATATTTTCTATCACCTTACGGTGTGGCAATAATCCAAATGTTTGGAACACCATACTTGCTTTTCTTCTTCTAAATTCACGTAATTCAGAAACTGACATTGATAAAATATCATCGCCATCTACGAGAATCTCTCCTAAGGTTGGTTCAATAAGTCGATTAATATGGCGAATTAATGTGGATTTTCCAGAACCGGAAAGCCCCATAACAACTTGAAGCTGGCTCTCTTTTACCTCAAGGTTGACGTCATCAAGCCCAAGAACATGTACATGGTTTTCCAATAGATCAGATTTTGAGATACCATCCTTAACTTTATCAATCATAGTTGATGGATTGTTACCGAAGATCTTGTACAGATTTTTTATAGCAACTTTTACATCAGACATCATTTTGTGCTTTCTGTGTGAGCCTGTAAACGTTTACCAATTTTTTGAGAAACTCTATCAAATAAAATAGCTAAGACAACAATAGCCAACCCATTCATTACTCCTAAGGCCAAATATTGATTTGATATCGCCCTTAGAACCGGGACGCCTAATCCTTTTACGCCAATCATGGAAGCTATTACAACCATTGACAAAGCCATCATGATAGTTTGATTAACGCCAGCAAAAATATTCGGCAGGGCTAAGGGTATCTGTACTCCTAATAATTTTTGTCTATAACTCGCCCCAAATGCCTCTGATGCTTCCATGACATCTTTGTCAACAAGTCTTATTCCTAAATTTGTTAGGCGAACAATTGGTGGTATAGCATAAATACATACTGCTAAAAGTCCTGGTACTTTCCCGATCCCTAGAAGCATTACTACTGGGATTAAATATACAAAGCTTGGAATAGTTTGCATTACGTCAAGAATAGGGGTTATAAGCGTTTGGGTTCTCTCAGACCGAGCCATTAAGATACCAATTGGTATCCCCACACTTATGCAAACAATAGTAGCGACAGAAATGATGGCTAGCGTTGCCATTGTATCGTCCCACATGTCTAAATAGCCAATAACCAAAAAAGCTAAAACAGCCCCAATCGTGAGTTTTATACTTCTAGATCCAAAATATACAAGCACCGCGATTATTACGATAATTATTGGCCAGGGCGTATTCAGGAATAATTTTTCTAACCAAACAAGAAAAAATAATAAGGGATCAAAAAAAGTTTCAATAGCTTCGCCGTAATTAAATGTAAAATCCCGAAAACTTTCATCAATTCCTTTTTTAAAATCTCTTAAGTCGGTCCTGCCCATTTTGGGAAATTCTGTAAATAGGCTCAAAATTTCCTCCTAAAATTAAGGATGGGCCGTAATATGACGGCCCATCCTTAATTCCTTAATAAATCTTAAAGTGCTTCTTTAATTAAAGAAGCAGCTTCTGGAGTCACCCATGTTGTCCAAAGATCTGGGTGTTTTGCCAAAAATTCATAAGCTGCATCTTCGCCGCTTGCTTGGTTAGAATTCATATACATTAGCATCTCGCTCATAACGGCCGCCGGAAAGCTTCTATTTTCTATGTAAGCTTTCCCAGCTTTTGGGCCGTTTTCAATGAAATTTGCTGCAACCACTGAAGTTACTTCAGATACAACCCAGCCTGTTGGTTCTGGGTCTTGGCACTCGGGATCCATAACACAGTTGTCCCAGTTATCATTGCCAGAGAAGGCACCCATATCTAAGAGTGTTAGTCCTGCTGAGGAAGCTAAAACCGTAGGGCCCCAATAATAACCAAACCATGATTCATCTCTGGTAACTGCCTTTTCTATTGAGCCATTTAATCCAGCAGAGGAGCCTGAATCAATTAACATCCAACCCTTAGCTTCCATGTCAAACGCTTTGAATAGCTGATTCGTTGCAATTTGGCATCCCCATCCTGACGGGCAAGTTACAATTCCGCCTTTTGAAGGATCTTCAGGGTGCGGAAAAAGGTCAGGTCTTGCTAAAACATCATCCAATGTTTTTAACCCATTTGCCTCTGCAGTTTTTGAAGTGATCATCCATCCTTCACCAGCTCCAGTAATCGGCGCCCCATTCAACATGAATAGGCGGCCCTCATCTTCTGCTTTCGCAAGAGGAGTTTGCACTGCGTTCGCCCAAAGTTCAGGCGCAACATCAGGCTCACCTTTTGTATCCATCGAAGCAAAGGTAGTCATGGTAGCACCTGGAATTAGCTCAACTGAGCAACCGTAACCTTCTTCTAAAATAATTTTGTCAATGTTGGCTATAAGCTCTGCTGAAGCCCAATCCATCTCGGCTATCGTGATATCACCGCAAGTATCGTGCCCATCTGCGAAGGCAGCACTGGCCAGGAAAATTGTGGCCATAGCTAAGAACATACTAGTAATTAATCTATTCACTCGAGACTCCTTTGGTAGTTCAAAATGTTATTAACTAAGTTACCATGCCGGAAAATAAAACAAAAATAGAAACTCTTATGATGAAATAATTAGGAAGGCTGCGGGATAATCAAGAAAAACATAGTGATTTTTGAGACTCTATCTCGTACCTTGCGGCGACAAATTTGTTAGCGAGCATTACGTAGAGAGATATAGAAACACTTGTCCCATTTTTGATTCAATTACTATACTTTTGGATAATTTTGGTAGTAGAGTTAACTTCTAGTTGAAAAACAACTCTACTGCATTTTAATAATTAGGAGAAAATTATGAATATATGCGTCGTATCAACTTTTGACGGAACCACTGATGACTATATGGAGATGTTTAATGCCACGAAAGAAAAGGCAGCAGGGTTTTTCACTGATTACGATATAGGTGTCATAAGAGAAGGAAAGATTGCTTTGATGATGCACATTACTGACATGGAAGAATTTCAGGAATTAATGACGTCTGAAGAAATGCAAGCATGGGATAAGAAATTCAATTGCGTTGATGAAGTTTATTCTTTAGAAAAAATGAATTAATGAAAAATTAGGGGGGTTCAACTATAATCACTACCCCGAACCACTCCGTAACTGTGGAGTAGTTGAGTTCAACACCATTTATCGGAGTAATATTAGATCAGGGATACACGTTTCATCACACCCTACAATCGCATTCTGTTTAAATTTCACCGCTAGGGATTTCGCTTGACCCAATGAAATTCCTAAGACCAAGAAACTCGGTTCGCCATCCCATGTACCGGAAGGATCTGAACCGAATCCATTCACTATCTGATGACCTGAACTTTGCAAATCGTTACGCAAAGCGTTGTGCAGACTTCTATTTTTCGCGTTAGATAGTTCTATGCCCTGCGGATTACACGCTGTAATAAAATATCCAGTTGAGAGATTTAGTTTGCGAAATAAATTTCTCAGACCCGAGCTGAATTCGCCAATTTTTATAATAAACGCAGGGTCGGTATGCACTTCATAATTTGTTGATCGGTAGGCTTTTACTAGACTCTCGGGTAAGCCAGTCTTAAAGTCGTTCATTCTCCCTCTAGGCTAGCTCGTTGTCTTGCATAAGCGCAGTTCTTGCAACTAGGGTTTGCTGGTGGGATATTGGCATTATTCAGCAAAGCAATCATTTCCCAAACCTTGCCTTCAATCCAATCTGAGTTCCATTTATACGGTATTAGAACTTCCTGGAACTTCATTTCACCGTTAAAGGCCGCTGCTGTCCTATCGGCATTACAAACAAGAAAATATGCTGTTTTTTCAACGTCGAAACCCATGAGTTGTAGAAGGTAGGCGTAGAAATCCATTTGCATTTTATAGCCTTGTTTGTAGGCGTCAGAGAGATAAGACCATGGTTCGAGAGGTCTGGTGTTTGCCTGTGATTTGTAGTCGGCAACCACAAGTTTCCCATTGGTGGTGTTTTGCCAAATATCGTCTACGCCGCCGAACAGAATGATATTAGTATCACCAAATCTTGCTTTTAAGCCGTGATGGAGTGAGTTGCGCCAATTATCCATTTCCGGGTGTTGCAGTGGGACGAGATGCTCTAAACCATTTTCCATAAATAAACGGTGGGGTTTTTGTGTTTCGCGACATGCATCGAATTCTTTCTTGAGAAGCAGATCGGTAGTTTCATTAAGTGTCCACCCTGGTGTTCCAGGTGCATCGAGTCCAATTACCCTGTCCGCATAAAAGCAACGAGGGCAAGTGAGGAAGTCTGAAAATTTGCTCCTACTGATTTTGAAATCTTCTCTCTGGTTAGGCGTATAGATTGATGATAAGCGTGTTCGTTTACCCGTAGCAGGTACTAATTGTCTTTTGGAATTACGCTTCAAATCAATCATGTTGCAAATAATACATATATTCAGGGTTATATAAGTGGGAAAACCGTGTATTTAATATAATGAAGCCCAATCCGCAGAACCTGTTATCGGTTTTGAAGGTTGTGGTGAGCGTTATTAAACTTACAGTTTATATGAGGGGATTTTCGTACGATTTGATGAAAGGATGCTTGGGCTTAGCTTGCATTATGTCGTTAGTTACTAAGCGATCTCCTTAAGACTCTTTTCGTTAGTTTGTCTTCAGGTTAGGGGTTGGAATCTAAATGGATTTTTTTGGTGCAGTAAGAATTTGTTTCAACAAGTACGTTAATTTCGGGGGAAGGGCTTCCCGGTCAGAATTTTGGTTATTCGTTTTATTTGTCGTGCTTGGTGGCCTAATATTAGGGGTAATTGATGGGGTAGTAGGTGTTGAGCAAGGGGATCCTGTTTCTTTGGGTAATGCTTTTGGATTATTAACTTTTTTACCGGGTCTTGCTGTTGCGGTTAGGAGACTCCACGATACTAATCGGTCAGGTTGGTGGTACCTGATCTCATTTACAATTATTGGGTATATCCCACTACTGTATTGGTGGTGCGTCAAAGGGGAAGAGGGAGAGAATCGATTTGGGCTGGAGCCTCGTGCCAGTACTCAAGATGCAACGATGTCAATAACTAATGACAGCCATCGGCAGGGGGAATAAACTGGTGGTACACCTTAAAGGGTGGTAGCAAAAGGCCGAGGTTAGTGGAGCTAAAATCAACGAAACGATTTAGATAAAACCGCGGTTGCGAAGAAAAACAAAAACTACGACTAGTATTATGGCGTAGCCTAACCAACGAAGGAATTTCATGGTGGAACCACGACTGTTTTCACTTAAAGTCGCACGTGCTTCTTCCCGGTCAACCCGACCGCCTGCACGTTGCGCTTTCTTCAAAGAATGGACGCTTTTGCCGACTTGTCCTTTACGCCGGTACGCAATTCCGAGGTTGTGATGAGCATTACCAAAATCCCCATTTAATTTGAGGGCCTTTTCGTAAGATTCAATTGCTTCATCAATACGGTTTTGTTCTAAAGCCATGTTACCGAGGTTAGTTAGCGCCCGGTAATTCTCAGGGTCAAGGGCGAGTGCTTCTCGGAACTCTTTATCAGCCCCAGCAAAGTTCTTCATAAAAATTAATGCCGTGCCCCGTTGGGTCTTAACTTCGGCCTGCAGGAAGGGTAAGGTCACGTTTGTAAGTTCCTTCAGAGCTTCCTCTGGGTTCCTCCTATCGAGGGCCGTAGCTGAGGCTTTAAGGAAATTGAGTTGTACTTTAATTTTTTCCCAGTCTAGTATTTCGGGAGGCGATTCAAGGCGATTTAGCCTACGGTGGACTTGGTTCCAAGATCGACTACGAATGAGAACCTCGATCTTAGTGAGTGCATTTAAAGCCTCTAATGTTGCAGTATCGGAGTTATCTTGAAGGGCATATAACTTATATGCCCTTGCGAGGCGACCTCGCGTCAAGGCTTCCTGCCACGAGTTTTCAACTGGCTCGTTAGTCAGTCCCCTAATCATTGCCGCATACTACCGTATCGCTACCTGACTTTTAGTTTCGAAAAGAGGTAGGTTGGTTTGCTAAAAGCGGAACGATACACCGAATTGCAATGAGTTGAAGTCGAAACCGTAATCTAGCGACATTTGGTCTGAGAGAGCGTAATGAATAGCTAGGCTTAACCCAGCGACTGGCGTGGGACCCCGTTCCCTCTCGAAATCAACGCGACCAGAAAGATCAACGCCCAAGGTACCGAAGTTGTAACTAAGACGCAGTTCATTAGTAAAGAAGTAAATCTGTTCAGGATCATCAAAACTACCAATCTGGTAACTAGCGAACAAATCATCCCGAAGGTATCGACCGAGCCGGAACGAAACTCCGAAAGGATCTTCATCGCGATAATCCAGTACAGAGGAGAAAGCAGTAGTACGAATCTCAACAACATCCAATGCGAGTGCTTCGCTAATAAAATCTTGTAACTCAGAGAGAAGCAGCAAACTAAACGCGGTGTCTAAAGCGGTGGTAACTACCGTAGGAGCCAGGCCGCCTTCTCCGGCTAAGTTAGGTTGAACTTCGATTCTTCCAAGGGTTACTAGGGTGAAGAGTTCGTTTTCAGTGAGTGGCCTGGGCTGGGAAACAGCAGCATCTGTGGCCGGCTCTTGGATGACGGCGTTGCTAGTTAACGTAGGCGCAAAATCAAGAGTAAAAGGTTCATTAGCTATCTCAGAAGGGATAATTTCGCCCTCAAGCATAAGATTAACGTTGAAACTGTTAGTTCCGTTCGGTCCGATAAACTCAAGGCCAGGTTCGGAGCTTAGCAACACCCGAGATTTTTCAAAAGTCGTACGGCCTGAAATCATAATTTCGGGGTAGACACCGCGAGAAGGATCGAACGTAGCTTCAGCTGAAACAACATCGAAGTTTCGTCCAGAGAAGCGAAGAATTCCTCTCAGGGCCGTTGCCTGCCCCGATAATCTTGGTGTTGCAGCGTTACCTAGAAGCCTCAGGTCAAGTCCTAATTCGAGGCTTCCGAAAGATTCACTGACATAAATCTGTTGGGGCGATAGAATACGCAAGTCATCGAAAACAATATTTTCAAGTGCCTTATTAGGAGTCGAATTTGCACGTCGATTGGGTTTAATTCCTAGAGTAAAGTGGGACTCTTCAGCGGTGACTAACCCCCCTATACGTAGGACCTTATCTAATGAAAGGTTGATGTTCATATTAGCTCGACTTGATTCAAGAAGAATATCTGGCGCAGAAAGTAACAAGTCGGTGCCCTTAACAGTAAGGCTGAGTGGCGATATTACCCCTTCAATTTGTACTGGGTTACCCATATTGCCAGTGGCCTTTATTCGGAGGTCGTCCCCATTTTCGGTAGTGATTTTGCCAGAAAGATCTTCTATAAACCCAACAATTGGTATGGACATTGAGCCAGAAAAATCGACGAGTAAATCTTCCACTGTGGCTGGGTCAAGGCGCACTTTTCCACGCCCGATAAAAGTCATGATGCCTTTAAGTTGGTCTAAACCACGGAGTTCCCCCGTAAGTTGAAGCGCGTCCCCATCAAGCATGAAATTTGCGTCGCTTAAAAGGTAATTGCCTCCAGTTAAAGTGAGTCCCAAAGAGTCGCTGGTGAGACCTATAGACGGATTGTTTAGTGTGCCAGCGGCTTTCATTTCAAGATTCCCGCTGGCCCCAATTCCGAATGCGGCTAGCCTGGGGAAAAGACTTAAGATGGGTGTGAAATCAGCCTCAATAGCGACAAGTTCGAAATCGAGGATGTCGGGAGTTAACTGACCACTTGCTTCCCAACGTCCTGCCCCGCGGAATGAGGCTTGATCAACAGTCAATATCTGGTCGATTAAGCTGAGGGAGACGTTCCCTTCAGTGATAACACCAGCTCGTTCAAGGCGAACATGTTCGGTAGCTAACCTAAGTTCAGTCGGCATTCCAGATTTGAAAGGGTACGTGAGTCGTAACAACCCAGTGACCTCCGAAGTAACGCCGGGATCTCCAATCACCGCTTTAGCTATAACCTCGCCAGGAAAACGCTCAAGACGAGATACCGCAGTTAATCCTTCTGGTGTTACCGAGAGTGAAACGGAGCTACCAGAGATTGATCCGCGGGCCGATAGTTTACTGAGGTTGCCGTCGAACTCAATTTGGGTCGGAAGAACTGTTTCAAGAACGGACATTTCAGGTGAAACGAGTTGACCGATGTATCGATCACCCCGCACTCGAATTATGCCATTGACTTCACCCTTGAGATTAGGAACCACGTTATTAGCTATTGGGAGACGAGCAGGCGTGAAGCTAGAAATCCTAGCATCGATAGCGCGAATGGTACTAGGATTACTGATTAAACCAGAGGGAACCAGACCAGCTAAACCCCAATTCCCTGAAATATGTAAATTACCTACGTCACTTAAAGCAGTAGCAGACCCAACTAATGAACCATTGGCTATATCGACATTAGCGTTGAGATTAACACTTGGGATAATCTCGGTGCCCTGCCATGGAAGGTCTTGAACATGTAGGGAACCCATTACTTCTTTGCCATAAGTAAATTTCGTATCTAATAAACCATTATCCCAAGAAATATTTGCAATTACGTGTCCTTCGCCAGTTGCTGAATTGTGATACACAGTCAGGGAATCCGGAGGTGTCCCGACTTCAGATACTGGGTCGGTAAACGCTACTTTCGTCACGAACGGGACGACCCGACCTGATAGGACATTGGGCATGTAAGGGATTTCATGCGGAAGGTCAACAACCCCACTTAACTCACCAGCTAACCCAAATTGGGGTAAGCCCGATTCCGCTCTAGACACTAGGCCAAGTGATCCTCGGATTGTGCCATTGATTTCAGTACCGTAATAGGCGAAGTCCTCTATGGTTATTGAGGGCATTGGCGTAATCATCACCCTGCCTTTGCCTTGAGACCGGTTTGTTCCTTGGAAGAGCAAGCCTTCTTTGCGGAGAGAAGCTAATAAATCGTTAACGCTAGAAGGCGGTATTGTGGCTTCTACTGCCAGGCCTTCTAGAGGGGGTAACGATACTTCTATTAAGACATGTCCTTGAGGGGAAGATGATAAGACTGTAGTTGTTGGGCCAACGGTAACTTCAGTTCGACCACGTGCACTAATGGTTGCTGTAGGCGATAAAGCCGGAATGGTGAGCACGAAGTCATCTGATTGGCTTGATGATATCGTTACCGAGCCAGGGCCATCATTTAGTTCGCCGCGAACGGTCAATAGTTTCGTGCTAGGTGTTTTAAGGACTTGGTTAAACTCAAGTCGTTCTAGAGTGGTTTTATTGAGGACTGCAAGAGCTGTTCCTTCCAAGAGGTAATTACCAACAAAAATGCTTAGGTCAGAATTAATTTCAGGATGTTCTAAAAGGCCTTTAACGGTAGTGCTAGTCGTTATTAATCCAGAACCTAAATCTAAAGCTGAAAGATCAATTCCCCCGGACCATCCTGTGGTTGGAGTTGCTCTTACGTTAACCGTAGCGGTCCCACCCAAGAATGTCCCCTGGCCTGTGGCTCCTAAATAATCGGGTGTTATTTGTAGGGCAATGGGCATCAGGGTCTGTTCTTCGATAGTTCCAGTGAGGATTGCGGAAAGTGCGGCACTAGAGGCATCTCCCGAACCTGACATGGCTAGATTTAGCCCCCTTGGCAGTTGGGCTGCCATCTGTTCTAGCGTCCAGCTTAGTGTTGCTAAGTCAGCAATTGCTGAGAATTGACTACCTGTAATGGTTCCCTGAGAACGTGTGGCGTTAACAATGGCGGAACCTATTTTTAATCCAAAAACCGTTGCATTATTGATTCGTCCGTCTAACCACGTACCTTGGCTGTTGGGGAATGACAAGTTCATGTTGGCTTCCCCACCAAAACCGTTGTTTAGGGAACTTAATCTACTGTAGAGGTGAGCTTCAGGAAGATGCTCATCGACCTTTAGGTGCCAACCGTCAAACAAGCCGCTGCCGAGAAAGCGATTGGATTCTTGAGATTTTGGGTTGGTACGAAAACTACCGGATGAATGGTCCAAACTGCCTTGGGTTCTTAACACGCCGTCCGAACGGGAAATCGTTAAATCTGTCCCAATATCATATGCAGCTAAAGTCGAGTGTAGTTCGAAATTTCCCGTAGCTAAGGAAGCTGAACCAGAAACCGACCCGGAAACCGTGTTGCTACCATTTAAAGTACCTTGGAGGGTAGGCTCACCTATAGTTCCGGAGACATATACATCTCCTGTTAGAGAAGCTTCTAAACCCCCAAATGATGCGTTCTCTACAGCGGCAAGGCCTGTTAAATCCATCTTCTGGTAACCGTTAGCGATGAGTCCGTTGACCGAGAATGGTCCACGAAGGTGCCCAGACAAATCAGCCTCGGTAATGGGCAAATCAGACAGGGCTAAATCAAGTTCAAAGTCACCCTTAAGGAATTCATTTAGGGAACCCTTGCCTACGACGCTGCTACTTGGCGTGTGGGCCCTGAAGTGTGAAATAGCGATTTCTGTTGACGTCCAGGGATTAGACGTTTGAGCCTCCAGGTCAACGAAAGGTGAATTAATAGTCGGCAGTAGACGTTGAATTGATATGTCCTTGAGGCTCAACCAGGTTTTCCAGCCGGAAGAGTCCACCGTACCGGTTATTGAGGAGTCTTCTTTATTAAGCTCAATACGTCCCCCTGTTAAGTCGAAACTCCCAAATCCATCCATATCTAAAATGCCTAATAACCCCAATTGACCTTCGAGCGTAGGGGAGTAAAGGCTACCGCTTATTAACGGATTCCCAACGACTCTTAAGTCAGCTTGGGGCGGCAAACCAATAATGGCCCCGATTTCAAGTTCAATGTCAGCACTACCTGTTATCGGTGGATCGCTCCAAATAAGACTTCCAATCTGAGTATTGGCAGTTAAGACCGACTTGCCATTTTCTTGTGCAGCGGTGGTCACGTATAAATCACCCTGACCACTGGCATTAACCGTTATGTTCCATCCATCGGCTGGCTCTAGGATCGCGGATGCTTCCCCCAAAAAGCCGTTTTCTATAGACCAAAAAAGATCTGTTCTTGCAGAACCACCTAACCCTGGTAAGGACGTTTCTCCTTCTAGACTAGCTTCGAGAATATTGAGTTTATTGTCAGCGGTGATTCGTCCGAAGATAGCCTGGTGGACTAGATCGACAACATAGGAGTTGTTCTCCTTGCGGCCTGTAAATTCCACATTTTTGAAACCCGTTTGGTAATGATCGATAGTCCCGGTAAGTAAAAAATCAGGAAAGATTGGACCTTCCGCCTTGAGGGCCCAGGTTTGATCGCTAGTGGCTTCTAAGCTTGAGAGGTGAACTACTCCCGATGCGGCATTTAGTTTCGCTTGCGCCTCGATAGGTAAGGGTAATGGGCTGTCACTAGGCGCAAAAATGTGCAAATCCATTACTGACGTGCGGTCCGAATGAGAAAATTGACCTGTTGTTTTCGCGCTACCGTAATTAACTTCTAAGTTGCCAATCAACTCATTAAGAGAGATTTCGGCAGTTACCTGGAAAGGCTCTTCAAGCACCGAACCCGCTATGTTGGTTTTCAGGTTTTTGTGATCGATTTCTGCTAGCCCGGCAAGAAACAAAGATGGCCCAGAAGCTTCGAGGTTAAGGGTCGATTCGGCCCACGTGGCAGTAACAGTATGCCCGGTAGCATTTGCGACCAATTTACCCGCTAGATGATCTCCCGTTACGTCTATCTCTATCGGTGTGCCAGCTAAGCTACCTGTCGCTTGATAGGAGATGGCAGTTGATAGTTCGATACCTGTTTTAACGATAACCGACCCTGATGAAATTAGTGTGGCTGGGAAGGGGAGTAGTGTGGTGAGTAAGTCAGTGTTTAATGCACTCAAGTCGGATTCAATACGAGCATTCAGTCCGCTTCCTGATAGCTCAAAGGGCAAAAGAGGTCCATCTGAGGAGATTTGGCCAGTTCCAGTGTATTCTTGCCCCGATCCCTTCGCGTTTACGGAAACGTTTAAGGGAAGACCCAAGTTTTCCAAGCGAGTTGAAGCGTAGGCCGTCCAAGTTCCGTTAAATCCAGCGCGACCGGTTACCATTATTGGCCCGATTCGTTTTGGTATTGAAGTTATTGCTTTGGGATCTAAGTTGCCAGAAAAATCTAATTCTCCACCTTTCGCACGAAACGATCCATTTACAAGACTTCCATCAATATTCCCCTCTAAGAGGGGTAGTAGTGGCGTTCCTTCGAAAAAAAGTCTTGCGGTGTGAGTTGCGCCGAAAGCCTGGAGTCCTAACTGCAAAGAACCGGTAAGAGAGTCTAGGTTGATATTTATTTCCCCTAGTGGCGAACGAGAAATGATTGTTTTTGTTTCAGAATCGAAAGCGAGAGGAATATCCAAGGGATCGATAGCCCACTTACCGCCGGGTGAAGTGAGGCCGCTGAAACTTAAAACACCGTCTGCAACGAGCCCTTCGTTAGTGGCAGTCATGTTGGCTATCAGAGAACCTAGGCCTGCATAGATATCCGCCCTTATGCCGAGTTGTAAGGTGGGTAATAGGAAGCCCTGGATTTCTGCTTGAACGGGTCCGTCGCTCACCATTCCGTCAAGGAAAAGATCGTTGTTCCGACCTTCGAGCGTTAGAACACTCTCCCCAGAAGCGCCTAACACGTCTAATGATTGCATTGCAGCCCGAAGCTTGCCATTCCAATGTTGCTGTTCCAGATCGTAATCCAAGATGCCGGTTATTTGCGAAACGGTAACCGGAAGATCAATGAAAGCATTGGGATCAAACCCAGAAGTCGCTAGATTGATCGAGAGGCCATCGTACGCAATTTCTATAGCATCTCCACTGAGGGAACCCGAAGTGACGCGAATTCCTTGGTCGCCAAAGACGGCAGAGAATTTGCCGCCTAAAGAATTTTCCAATGAATCCCACGCGAAGGTGGTTTCCAACGATAGGTTGACTAAATCCGCAGAGCCTTCCATGTCAGCTTTCCCGAGCAAAGGCAGGGGAGTGTCAAGAAAGTCATCTAGTATCGCTGTTCCAGTGAATTTAACGTCACTTGGGGAACCTTGAAGCTGGAAGGAGGAACTTTCGAGCAATAAGTCCCCTTCGAAATAACCATTTGGTTGGGAGCTCCCTAGAGAGTAGGTCCCGGTTAGGGAACCTATCGAATTGCCCCAGGTTGCCCCCTGGATTACCTTCGCATTGAGATTTAGGCCATTCGGTCCCCAAGAAATGCTCCCTTGCGTTTCACCAATTGACATTTCGGCTATCTCTGCGTTCAAGTCGCCCGATAAATGCCAAAGCTGGGAGGGAAGAGAAATTTCCCCAATCTGAAGTTCCGGAACTTCTCCACTACCACTTAAAGTGGAGCCCACTAAACTTAGCTGACCGTAATTAGTTAATCCCATTAGATTTACTGCGGGATAAACACTACCTTGAAAGTTTATGATCTCGTCAAGAATTTTGATGGTTCCTTCTGCCTCGACGGTACTTTTGTCAACGTTTAAGACGGCTTGGGTGACCGTGGGACCTGTCGCGGCAGACAATTCCACCAGTCCAACTGGCGACATGAAATCACCGCTAAGCGATGCTGAAAGATGGCCAGAGGGTTCAATAGGTAAAGGTAGGCTTAAAACTTGTGTAGTTGAGGCGAGGTCAAGGTCACCGTTGATGGCTAAGGCGCCTAGGGAATCTATTGAGGCAGTAACGCTTCTCCCTGCAGCAGAGATAACACTGTTGGCGTACAGAAGGCCATCTTCCACGAATCCGTCGGCTTGGACATTAAACGGGCCAACGGCACCTTGGACTGCTACAGTGCCGTCTATAAGATCAGCGCTGCCTTCGAATAGAGCCGGAACCAACAATGTGGCACTAGTAACGGGGTAGCCGGCTGGCAGGGCAATAGATAGGTTAAACATTGGTCCGTTACCAGTCAGGTCTACTGAAGCACCGCCAATATCAGCTGTCAGATCAGCTGTGAGGTTCCCAACATCTGCAAGAGTCCCAGAAATTTCACCGGAAATGAGTGCGTCTTGCCCTCCGCCAGAGAGGGCAAACTTTTTGAATTCTGCGGCGAAAGAAGTGTTGTCAAGCTCAACATCGATAGGCCCTCCAGTAAGTTCAAGATTAGGAGAACCATCATTAGTGACGAGAAAGGTGCGTACGCTAAGGGGTCCAGCCGAAACGCCATGCATCCCTAGCTCGTGTACGTCAAGATTACCTTCAACCGTTATATCTCCCGAGTTGATACGTAATTGGCCATTGGTAAGTCCTGCGAGTGCGTTCAATGAACCTGCTATTGGGACAGGAGAGATGCTGAAATCTACTTGGCCATCTCCAGTAAAGATGTCAAGTTCACCTAAAAAGTCGGCCGATCGTGTGTCCCCAACAATTTCGGTTAAACGCCACCCGCGTGCAACTGTGGTGATAGTCCCATTTAGGTCAGGGTCGACTTGCCACTGGCTATGCTTGGTGCTGACCGCAATTCCCGATTTGATTGTGGCGAAAATAGGCAGAGCAGTTAAAGGACCATCAGCCTCAATTCCTAAGTCGAGAGTTTGTTTGAGATATGGTAATTCCAGCTGTTGTACATATACCTGTCCTGTTAAGTGTTGCTCTTGGAATAACACTGTTCCGTTTGCTGAGGCTCCTAAGTCGTCGGTTGCTGAGATAGAAACAGGCCAACCGTCTGGGGTGAAATCAGCTAACAGCTCTGCTTTTAGGTCCCTGCCCCCGAGTGACCAATTGACCGAAGAAGACCCTCCGCCACTTAAGGTGCCGCCAATACTTCGTAAAGAGATTTCTGCGTCAGCCGTTAACTCCGGCAAGAGTTCCAAATTAGCGCCTTGTGCGCTAAGAATAAGTCCTGCAGGATCATCGTTTACTGAAGCTGCGATTGAGCCGTTTGCGTAAAACGCGGATAATGTCACCTGCGGGGCCCTAGTTGAGCTGTAAGAAAAATCGGTATTTAGGTTTTCTAAAGGCTTCCCGATTAAATGACCATTGCCAGTGAGGTTGCCGTTGAGCTCATAAGCCGTCCAACCAGAACCTTTTATAGTTACATCTGTCGTGCCTTTAATGGGAACATCCCGAAGATCGGGCGTACCTAGGAGTTCGCCAAGCCATACCACTGACTTCTGTAAATTAGTTGAACCAGTCGCAGTAGCCTCCCAAGAGCGGTCCTCAATCTCCACCGATCCGACTACCGTAGCTTCCCCACCAAGTGTATGGCCGGTGAGGCGACCTTCAATACGAGGATAATTGAGTGTCACCGGCCCCGTTAATCGGCTGAATTCACGACCAAGTTCTTCTATAACGGCTTCGCGAACGTCGAAATCTCCGCGTATGCCGTCTGGAGAGAAACGGATTTTACCCGAGACGGTCCCACCAATTGCTCCAGGCCACCAATGACGAGCAACCTTTACGTCAGCTTGGGTTACCTCTACATCAACGTTCATAGTGTCGGGGTGGATTGAAGCTCGCGCTGATACAGTTCCTCCATCAGTCGAGATTGTTCCGGTAAAGATAAAACCTTGTTGAGTCCCCTCAATATGGACGTTATCCAGGTCCAGATCAGGTAAAGCAAACGGTACATCCGTGATGTCAAGGCCAATCCTAGAAAGGGCCAAGTTCTTGATTGCAACACGCAGCCCCCCTGAGCTTGAGCTCTGGGATGCCAAGAGTTGAGCAAGATTAACCCGGCCTTCCAAACCATCACCAAAAATTGATATTGGTAATCTACCGGTTATCAGTGATGGCAAGGAATATCGGAACGCTAACTGCTCAGCTTGAATGTCCATTCCATTACCTGAAATATCGACGGCGTCTAAAGTTACACCAGTCCAAGGGACTCCGCTAGCTGACAGATATTGCACGTTAAGCCCTGATTGGGTTAAAGCTACCGAGATTTTTGAAAGGACCCAGTCTCGGCCAATGTTGGTGATTGGTGTAGCAACAAGAACCGAGACAAGCGCAAATAGCAAAATAACGAGGATAATGCGCCGAGTGCGGGTATTTATCCTTAGGGAAGCCATAGGACTCAAAGCTGGTTTAACATCCAGCAAAAATAAGATAGCATTCCCTGGATGAGAAAACGAGGTAGCATTGAACTCGTGGAGGCTCGAAACGAGTTGGTACGTCTAACAGTACTTGTACACGGCCGAGTTCAGGGCGTGGGGTTTCGTGGTTTCGTTCGTCGTCATGCTTTAGACTTAGGTTTGGCGGGATACGCAGAAAATCTTATTGACGGACGAGTTGAGGTTGTGGCTGAAGGTTTGCAAAGCGAACTTGACCATTTAGTTGTGATGCTTCGAAATGGTCCTGCACACGCAGCCGTAACTGAAATAGAAATAGCGTGGGGAGAGGTTGGCAACCTTGCTGGGTTTTACACTTACTGAATTGTATTTGAAGGTGGTCTCGTGAAAAAATATTCTTCTGCGGAGCCTGTTTCCTTACGCGAACTAGACATAGTCCCCGGGGTTTTGGGTCGTATTGCGCGAGAACGTTCCGCTGCCTACCGTCAGGGCGCTCCTTTAAGCAAATCAAATCCCGAGCCGCTTGAATGGCGGGGATTTGGAGAAGCCCTGAAGGCTCCTGGTTTGAGTGTTATCGCGGAGGTCAAGCGGGCCAGCCCATCTGGTGGACTTATAGCTGATATCGACCCACTACAAACTGCTCAATCCTATTTTGCAGGAGGAGCAAGTGCTCTAAGTGTGTTGACAGAACCAAAATATTTTGGTGGTTCACTCGAGCACGTGCGTACTATATCTAGTCAAGTGCCACTTCCAATTTTGCGTAAAGACTTTACAGTGCATCCAAGCCAACTTACTGAAGCTGTTGAAGCAGGAGCTACTGCGGCGCTCCTTATCGTAGCTATTCTGGGAGATCGAACCAAGTCTTATGTGGCAGCAGGATCAGCACTAGGCTTAGATCTCCTGGTAGAAGTTCATGATCGCAAAGAATTGCAGATAGCTATCGAATCGGGCGCAGAAATAATTGGTGTTAACAACCGTGATCTGTCAAATTTGCAAATTAATCTCGAAACTGCCCCAATGCTCCTTACTGAAGCCCGGAACCTCGGGTACACTGGATTGCTTGTCGCTGAATCAGGTTACCGCACTCGAATAGATTTAGAGCCAATTAGTGATCTTGCGGATGCTGTGCTGATTGGTTCTAGTTTGGCTGCGAGCAAAGATCCAAAGGTAGCAGTAGAAGCTTTGGTTGATCACTAGGGAAGCTAATCCAGGTTCATCATAAAAAAAGTTGAACCTTAAGAATATCTTAATAATTACGCGAACCTTGCCCCACTCAGCATTCCGTATCGAAAGTAGACGGTGTGTATTTAAGAAATTGGATAATGATTCTCATGTAACGGGGTTGGTTACAGATATACTCAATCACATGCCGGAACCCTCTGTGTCACAAAGGAAAGAACTTGATTCAGGTTTAACGGTGATTTTTGAGCCCATGCCGTGGTTAAAGACCGCCAGTGCATCTCTATTGTTGCCGGTGGGTTCAGTTACTGATCCTGAGGGTTTGGATGGTAGCAGCGCAGTTTTGGCCGAATGGATGCAGCGTGGCACCAGGAAGATGAATTCGCGAGCCTTTTCGGATTCTCTCGACGCCTTGGGAGCAAGGCATGGTGGTTCAGCAGGAAGAGAGTATACGACTTTCGGGATTTCGTGTCTGGCTTCTGTGCTCCCTGAGGCCCTAAAGCTAATTGCTGAAAGCATACGTGATCCAAGATTCGATCAGGGAGAATTCCCTGGTGCACAGGCAGTTGTTGTTCAGGAACGAGCGTCTCTGGCGGATCACCCTGACCAGAGGCTTTTCGAAAAATTGGGTACGACATTTTTTAGTTCTTCCCATGGAAGAAGTCCATACGGTACTGAAGAAGGCCTTAAAGCTCTTACCCCCACAATAATTAAGAACGACTACTGGCGTAGAGTTAGCCCAAAATGGGCTATCCTAGGTATAGCTGGGGGGTTGTCTTGGGAGACTGTGATTAAAGCGGCAGAATCGAATTTTGGTAATTGGAAGCAAAAAGGTTCTGCTAATCCGCCGAGTGTGAGTGTAGCTCCCAGGACGTATGTTCATTCTCAAGAGGACATTAACCAAGTACAGATAGGACTGGCGTTCGAAACTACGGCGCCTAATAGTCCCTTTTGGTACCACCACGTTATAGGCCTTCAAGTTCTGAGCGGCAGTACAGGGTCACGATTACACACGGAGGTTCGTGAAAAACGAGGTCTAGTCTATAGTGTGGGCGCTAGCACCAGAGCGTTAAAGGACTTTAGTTACGTTGTTGGTTATGCTGGTACAAAACCAGATCGGGCTTCTGAAACATTAAGAGTTGTTCAAGATGAGTTGTCTAAGATGAGGAAAGGCATAAACAAAGAAGAGTTAGAGAGGGCAAAAACTGGTTTGTTATCGAGCCTAGTCTTGCAAGGTGAGTCAAGCGGAGCTAGAGCGACGGCGTTAACGCAAGATGCCTATCTGAGGGGCCGGTCAAGATCGTTAGATGAAATCCATAAGAAGATCACTGTGCTCTCGCTTGACGAAGTGAACCAATATCTTTTTGCTTTACCTGCTCCGTCACCGACCGTAGTTACCCTAGGTCCGGTTCGGCTACAGGGCAAAATAGAAACGGATAGGACGCTTCCGTGAGTGAGTTACCAATCTTTCAGGCCGAATTAGGATGTGGCCTAACAATAATTGGCGAACAAATCCCCAACGCCCAAAGCGTGGCGGCAGGTATTTTTGTTGGGGCTGGCTCACGTCATGAGAACCCCTCTGAATCCGGTGTGTCTCACTTTCTTGAACACATGCTTTTTAAGGGTACTTCCAGGCGTAGTGCAGACGATATAAATCGCGAGTTTGATGAGTTAGGCGCAAGTTTTAATGCCTACACTAGTGAAGATAGAACAGTTTACTATGCTGCCGTTTTGCCAAACAAATTGCCAGGGATTCTTGACCTTCTTTTTGATATGATGACTCCCTCTTTACGAGAACAAGATTTCGAGGTTGAAAGGAAAGTAATCCTCGAGGAAATTGGAATGTATCTCGATAGGCCCCAATTCAGGGTTTTCGACGAAGCGAGCCTCAGGTATTTCAGTGGACACCCCTATGGTAACAGTATTTTAGGGACTTCAGATAGCATCGAAAGCTTGACTCCCGAAAGAATGAGAGAGTATTTTTCAGCCAGTTATCGGTCAAACAGGTTAATCCTAGCAATATGTGGAGATTTTGTTTGGGAAGAAGTCCTGGAACAAATCAACCAATTGACAACAGCGTGGTCAACAAAAAGAAGTGATATTCCTGAATTTGATAAATTTACTCCCCAATTTGGGCAGCACAGAATAATTGACGAAAATATTCATCGGGTTCATATGGCAACCTTCAGCCCTGGGGTAAGCGCCTCTGATCCAAGGCGTTACGCGGCGACTATTTTGGGCAATCTTGTTGGAGACTCTGTGGGTAGTAGGCTTTATTGGACGCTAGTGGATAATGGATTGGCAGATATAGCCTCTTTAGGCCACAGCGCCGGTGTGGGATATGGGGCCTACATGGCTTACCTATCTTGCGAACCTGAACAAGAAGAGGAGGTAAAGAAAAGGTTTGCTGATGTAATTTCCGAGATCACCCAGGAGGGACCTACAGAGGCAGAATGGTCTAGGGTCAAGCAAAAGCTTGCTACTGGATTGATGTTGAGGATGGAAACGCCTTTTGGCCGTTTAATGTCTATGGGAGTTGGGTATCAGCAGCTCGGACGACATCAGACCCTGGAAGAGGTATTGGAAGGGGTTAACAACGCCTTTTTAGATGAAGGAATGACCTTGCTTAAAGACGGTGTATTCCACGATGATTTCAGTCTTACTTTGGCTCCAACACGAATATAGAAATTTAATGTCTTTGGGAGTTGTACGACAGATGGTGAAAAGAATTCTCAACCTTAAAACCCTTTGCATTCTTTTACTCATGTTTGCGGGTTTTTCCGCTAATGTGCAAAATGAAACAAAAAAGGGGGATCCTTTAGTTGGCCTAACCGTGGTTCCGTTCGGTGAGCAAACGTTTGATATTGCCACCGGGTTAACCACATTGCCTCAAGGTGGGGAGATAACAGACCGTGTTTCTGGAGTTGTCATTACTGCGCCCTTCATAGAACTACAGCAGGGTGTCTTCATCAAGGCCAAAACCGTGGAAGCTAGTGGAGAGTTTGGCATATTTCAGGCTTCTGAGTTTTACATCGATTTTGAGAGTTCGGTGATCAGAGCTGGAGGGGAAGTAACCCTCAGTAAAGATGCTACGACCATCCAAGCTGAACAGTTATCTTATTTTGTAGATACCAAGATTCTCCGACTAAGCGGCGGGGTCGTTGGCCAATCACCCGCTATAGAGGCCGAGGCGATAATCCTTGAATTTTCTTCTGGTATATCTTTATTGGTAGGGCCTTATACTTTTACAGATGGGGTGTTCACTCTTAGTTCAAAGATAGCAAATAGCCTATTGGAACTTGTGGCTGTTGAAAATGAGGGATCGTCCATATTTGAAGCTGCTACCGAAGTCGATCCTGAAAGTCTAGCCCGGTTCCAAGAATATTTGCCGTAACATTAGTTGTGATCCGTTGGCTAGTAGCTATAGTATCTGTATTGGTAGGCGCCTCTGCTCTGTCGCAGGCTCTAGCCCAATGCCCAGACATCGAAACTTATGTTGGTGAAGTAACAGTTGCTGAATTCGGCACTGCTTTGTTTGGTAACTTCCGTAGTAACAGCTTACGCGGAACAATCGAATTTTACGACGGCGTCTGTTTAACAGATGCCGAAAATGGGTGGGCAATCATCAGTGATGAAATGTTGGTTCTTGGAGTGCAAGACGAACAGGAAACAGAGATACGAATTCCAGAATCAAAAATGATTATCGGAGATTGGGTCATCGAGTCTCAAGAAACTCAATCTTTAGGTGCTGATCTGATGTTTACCACCGCGTCGTTTGTAGGTCCCAAATTTTCGGGTATCGCTAGTCAAATTCAAATGAAGTTAGAAGTGTTTCAGGCATGGTTCACAGAGGTAAATATCGTCGGGGAACAATTTGCAGCAGAGGGTGACTCAGCTTTATTGGATGGCGAGAAATTCACAATTTTCCACGGCACGGCGACTACATGCATCGGTGAGGGCGAACCTTTTTACAAGTTTCGGGGTACGGGAGTCGATCTTGATCTCGATACAGGAGAAATCTTATTGCGTAACGGCTTGTTCCAAACAGGAGGTATTAGCCTCCCTTTAGGGGAAGCGATAGAACTTAATGAAGCAGCGCTAGCAGAACTGATTCCTGATATTGAATTTAACTATGCGAGTGTTGATTCAAAGACGGGGGAAGTCGAATCTGGTTTTGAAGTGACTGCTTCTGAGATTCGGCTTTCTCCTGGAATCGACATCAGTCTTGGCTTGGGCTCCTATGGAAAGAAACCAAAGTTACTAGGCTACGGGAACGTAAGTCTTAAAACAGCCGTTGTTGATGCTGAGTTTGGGCTTACCCGAGAGGGTCCCAGGTTCGATTTTTTGCTTGAAGAGGAGATTTTCCAGGGCTTGGACGGTAGATTACACATTAGAAACCATCACCAAGCTAACTCTGATTATCTGCATGAAGGAGTCCTTGGGCTTGAAGCAACACTTTTAGATAAAGAATGGAACAAAGGCTTAGTGGTAAGCCTCAACCTCAACGGTTTTGGGGCAACGAGCAGCCAGATGCTTAATAGCGGCGTTGTAGTTGGGGCGCGTTTGGGTGCTGGCTTAGAGGGGATTGTCAAGTCGCCTGTTACCTCAATCGGATATTTTTTATTTAAAGGTGGATTTGAGGCTACCAGTTATCCCACTCTAGGTTCGGCGCAATTTGGGCTCTTTGCAGAACCAACATGGGTCCTAAGATTTGGTCCCACCGAAAGTCAATTTAGGTATACACGCGTGCATACCAACGCAGAATCTCCTTTTTCGGAAGCATTAGACCGTCTCGCAAATACTAGTAAAATTGACTTTCTAACATCGGTTCAAGGAAAACTCCCACGTGACGCTGAGGGAGATTTTAGTTTGCAGCTAACCTACGATTTTTTGGCTCCCGGACAGGATGCTCTAGAGTTGGAAGCCGAGGCAGGGATCAGGTTTAATGTCAACCGTATGTCCTTTATTGGTAAAGCCTGGGTAGGTACTATCTCTGAAGATGAAGCCCATAGGAATGCCCTAAGGGTCGGTGGTTCAGCTGGTCTGAAGCGAGAGAAGCTTGATGTCGGTGTATGGGCCGACTACGAATTCCGGGAGCATCAATCCCGTTGGGAAGAACTCGGTGTACAAGTTGCTCTACCAATTGCATATCGAGATTTAGTAGTTACACCATTTGCAGCTGTTAATCTAACGGCCGCGATTACTGGCAATGAGAAGCCAACGGTTCTTGGGCACGGAATTAGTGTCGAATGGTTTACTTGTTGTGGAGACCTTACAGCCGGTTATCGATATGAGAGGAATGACTTTAGTATCATTTTGGGGTTCCGGTTATAAGTAGCTCTAGTGATAGGTATAGTGTTTGAGATGCAAGCTTTCAGGCTTTTAGACAAGTATGTCCTAAGGCTTATCCTTCCCCCGTTCTGTTTCGGGTTAGTTTTATTCAGCGGCCTAGCGGTATTGACCGGGGTGCTTCCCCGACTCCAATGGGTTGTAGGCACACCTGTCCTCGAGATGTTCGGATGGTTCGCTACATTACTTCCCTCGATCGTAGTTCAGACAATACCGGCATCTTTGGTGCTTGCAGTGCTGCTGGGTGTAGGTCGTCTGGCAACGGACAACGAGCTTTTGGCTGTACAGGCAGGTGGTATTAGCTTCTGGCGGCTCGTTCTTATTTCCCTTCTTTTGGCAGTCGCCTGTACCTTCTCGTCCGTTGCGTTAAACGAATGGGTGGTACCAAGAGCGAATAAGGCATCAGCAACAAATTATTGGACGCTGACAGGCGGAGGTAGTGGTCTATTTAGACTCGCAAGGCAGAATATTCCAATTGGCGAGTTTTCTTTCCATTTCGATTCGATCGATCGGGGAAGTCAAATGCTTAAAGAGGTGCGCGTTGAGAGGTGGGACGGTCAACAATTGACTATCGTGTTTGCTAGTAAGGCAAGGTTAGAGGAAGCGGGATTGCGTTTATTCGATTACAAAGCAATTATTGTAGATTTTAGTGTTTTGGAAAAAACTACCGATGATCCCCAGTCTGTGATTCGCGATCTTATTCCCGCTTATAACCGACCAGAATCTTCTGATCAAAGTCTTTTGTTAACGGCTGAAATGGATTTGGACGACCTTGTTTCGCGGTTCGGACGCGGGGGGTTTGAGGATTCGCGTTCCATCAGTGAACTTCGGGGTAGCTTGTTTGACAATAATCTTAACTATAATGAAAAGCGACGGGCGATTGTACTGTTCCATCGAAAATTAGCGGAGGCCGTAGCTAATTTCACCTTGTTGCTTGTTGCCCTACCGTTGAGCATCCTTTACGGACGTAGTAGGAGCGTGGGTTTCGGGCTTTCGTTAGTTTTGATAATCAGTTGGTATCTACTTCTTACATTGGGGCAGTTACTTTCTCAAACCGGGGTCCTACCTGTCTGGGTCGGCCTTTGGTTCGGTAATACGGTGCTAGGAGCAATAGGACTTTATCTTCTTGGTACTAGATTTAGCTTTCGATAAGTTTGTTTCGAGCGATAAGAACCACAAGGGTGCTAAACTGCTTCCTCTAGATGGAAGGCCTACTCGGTACCCTTCGAGACAAGACTAATTACCTGGCAGAATTAGATCAGGACAGGGTCATTTCAGCTCTTAGAATGGCAGAAAAAGCTCATCAGGGCATGCGTCGTGTATCAGGTGAGCCATTTATTACTCATCCAGTAGCGGTTGCAGCTCTTCTGGCTGATATGCAATTAGATTCTGACACGCTAATCGCAGGCCTTCTTCACGACACAGTCGAGGATACCTCGGTAACTTTCGAGGAAATCGAAGAGGCATTTGGCCAAGATGTACGACGAATCGTAGAGGGAGAGACCAAGATTAGCAAGCTGGCGGTCCGAGCTTACGAAGACGAACAAGCTGAAAATCTACGAAAAATGCTTCTAGCAATGGCTGAAGATGTAAGGATCATTTTAGTAAAGTTAGCCGATCGGTTGCATAATATGCGGACTTTAGCTGTTATGCCAACAAGCACGCAGCTAAGAATTGCTCGTGAAACCCTTGAAATCTTTGTGCCTTTAGCGCATCGGCTTGGTATCGGACACATAAAGAGCGAGCTCGAAGACCTTAGTTTTACCTATGCCGATCCGGAGAAAGCTCTTTCTTTGCGCAGAATGGTGACTACTCGGCATGCTGAACGTGAGGAATATGTTGCGAGTTCAATAGAACTTCTTCAAAGGCGGTTAGGAGCGGAGGGCCTGGACTTCGAGATTGGCGGTCGGAGTAAACATCTTTATAGTATTTACAGAAAAATGGATCAGGATAATAAAAATCTCGATCAGATTTTCGATCTGATGGCAGTACGGGTGATTATAGAACCTCATGGAGCTGTCGATGTCGAGTACGAAGAGGCTGCCTGTTACCGAGCTCTCGGGATTGTGCATAACCTCTGGACCCCTATTCCAGGCCGTTTCAAAGATTATGTTGCCGTACCAAAAACAAATGGTTATCAATCACTTCATACGACGGTAATCGCACAGTTAGGACAACCCCTCGAGGTTCAGATCCGAACGAGGCGCATGCATCGGGTTGCAGAGTATGGGGTTGCTGCCCATTGGGCTTATAAGGAAGGCTTAGATGATGCTGGGGAGATTCGTCGCCGACTAGATTGGATGGAACAACTGTTAGATCTAGATGTTCAGGAAGAAAGCGCTGGGGGTTTCCTAGAAACCGTGAAGACCGATCTTCTTTCCGAACGAGTGTTCGTTTTTACTCCTGCAGGCGATGTTATTAATTTGCCTAAGGGATCCACCCCACTTGATTTCGCCTATCAGGTGCATACTGAGGTAGGCCATCGGTGTATCGGTTCTCGAGTAAACGGCGAAATTGTTCCCCTCAACTACCAAGTTAGAACTGGTGACCGTGTTGAAATACTAACCAATAGAAGTTCTCAAAATGGTCCGTCTGCTGATTGGTTGAATGTGGTTGTTACGCGAAGCGCCAAGCAAAAAATTCGTACGTACTTTCGTCAGCAGGAGAAAAAGGGGCAACTCGAGTCCGGAAGGCGATCTTTAGAACGAGGCCTAAGGCGGCGGCAATTAGCAGTTTCCCAGTATGTTACGCGAGGACGATTAGAAGAGGCAGCTAAACTACTACTAGGCTCGGACTCAGCTGAGGATCTTTTTTTGGCGGTTGCCAATCGCAAGCTACTAAGCAAAGAGGTTATAGAATGTTTAGTACCAGGTTTGGCTGAATCTAAAAAGACCAAAAGTGCCCTCCCTAAACCTATCAAGCGTGGGGTAAACGGGATTCTTGTTGATGGAATGGATGCCCCTGCTAAACTTGCCCAATGCTGCTCGCCGGTTAGGGGAGATGAGGTAGTAGGGTACGTTACGCGCGGTCGGGGGGTTTCAGTACACCGATTTGATTGTTCTAGTGTGAAACGGTTGATGACTAACGATCAAGGTCGTTTGGCTAATGTGACATGGGATGCGCCTTCTGGCGAAGTGTTTCCCGCTGATTTCGAGATCATTGCAGTCGACAGGCCTGGCCTATTAAAAGATATCCTCCACATCGTTGCCTCAATGAACAAATCTGCTACCCGGGTTTCAGCTGACGTCCAAGATGCCTTATCTGCCCGGATCCACTTTCGAGTAGATGTAAAGGATCTTAGTGAAATCGAATTTATCAAGGAGAATGTTCAACGTGTTCCTGATGTAACGAGGATTTACCGAGCAAAGCCAGGCGTAAAGGGATAAATATTCCAGGGTTTTGGTTAGGACTTACCGTATTTGAAAACACACCAAGATCAGGAGAATCTGATAGTGCGGAGCTAAGAATAGTGGGAATGCCGGTTGCCTTAGGAGTGTTTTCAAAGTTGCTAAGAATGCCCTTGATTTCTAACACTAGAAACCCCGCCGGGTAAGCAACGGCACCTGACGATTACCCTTTAAGGCTGCTCCTATCGGCCTGACCTGGTTCGGGGGTCGCCACCGCGTTGAGCCGGCGGGGTGAAAGGCAAGATACCATGGGAATGTGATGTGAGTAAGGTCGTGAGGTTTGCCAGCACAACCGCTAACTAAGTCAGAATAATAACTTTTTAAGATCTTTTTAAATCCAGAGTCAAATCACGATTTGTGTTTTTGGCGCTTAGGCTAGAATGACTAGATCGAGTCCGCGGTAACATGAATTAGTAGTCCCATTAACTAAGCCTCTTTTCCAGATAACCTCAACGCCTCTTTTATTGTATCGACAACTCTGACCTGAGAATCCGATGGAATGCCTGGCCAAATTGGTATTGACAACACGGATTTAGCCGTGTTGTCTGATACCGGAGTAAATGTTTTCCGGGTCTGGTGTGGCACGGTCAACGATTCAGGATAGTAGATCTTTGTAGAAATACCTTGGTCGTAAAGGTAGGTAGCAACTGCCTTACGAACATCGGGTGGTAGCATGATGGAAAATTGGTGGTATATGTGACCGTCATAATGAGTAGGAGCTCTGGCATCTCTAGTGCTTTCTAACAAGTTCCGATAGGAAGCAGCTGCGTTTCGTCGTAGGTCGTTCCAATTGTCGATCCGGGTTAATTTCAAGCGCAGAATCGCCGCTTGAAATTCATCTAAGCGGGAGTTATAACCAACTACTTGATGTCTATATCGTTGATTTGGTAATTCTCCGTGATTTCGATACATTAGGACCTTTTTTGCTATTTCAGGGTCGTTGGTGGTCAACAAACCGCCATCCCCGTAAGCGCCCAAATTCTTGGTCGGATAAAACGAAAAAGCCGTTGCTTCAGAGCGCGAACCAACTCTTTGCTCAACGAATGGTTGGGTAGTTGTTTTTCCTAAGGGTTTTCCCTCGTATATAGCGCCAAATGCTTGGGCAGCGTCCTCCAAGACAGAAAGGTTATATTTCCCAGCTAACGATGCAATGTTTTCTATCGGTGCTGGATTACCGTAAAGGTGGACCGGAATTATTGCCCGAGTTCGTGACGTAATTGCTTCCTCTATGCGTTTGGGGTCCATATTAAATGTTTCCGGATCTATATCAACAAAAACCGGCGAAGCACCTGCATGGATAATAGCCTCTGCTGTGGCGAAGAAGGAGAACGCAGTAGTGATTACCTCGTCGCCTTCGGAGATGCCTAAGGATTTGAGGCCGATCGTGAGGGCATCTGTACCGGAGTTAAGGCCAATTGCGAAGCGTACTCCTAAGAAATTAGCGACCTCTGATTCGAAAGCTTCGACCTCAGGTCCAAGAACGAAATGACCTGATCTGAGGACCCGTTGAAACGCTTCGTTAATCTCATCCCATAGCTCGTTAATTTCTCCCCTCAGGTTGAGTAATGGAATTTCAATAATTGGGGAGTTGCTCATGAGTAGATGGTAACCCGCTTTCCTAGGACTTTGGTTTGCAGTCTTACTTCTGGGGCGGACAAAAGTTGCTTCCTCAGGTTCAGATATGCTTTACTTTTGACACTTGATAAGGGGCCTTTAGCGCTGAAAATGGGCCTTGTAGTCAGGATAGGAGGCAACTTCAGGTTTTGTCAAAGACCTGGTAGCGGTTTAGGTGTATTAATCGAGCTATTAGTAGCCCTGGGCGGTCCGGAGTGATAGGGCAGGCAAACAGGTAAGCGTTTCGACGCTCTAGAGAAATTAGTTTCTGTTTTGAGATTACTGGAGAATCAACATGACTAAACCCAAAGGATTTGAAACCCAGGCGGTACACGCTGGTCAAGAGGATCCAGATAAGAACACTGGTTCTCGCGCCGTGCCTATTGCGGCGACTAGTAGTTTTGTCTTTGACAGCGCTGACCACGCAGCTGCAATATTCTCTGGATCGGTTCCTGGTAATCAATATGGGAGAATGCACAATCCTACGACAAAGGTATTGGAGGACAGGCTTAATACTTTGGAAGGTGGCGCGCGGACAGTCGCGCTTAGCTCAGGTCAAGCTGCCACAACAGCCCTCCTTTTTAGTCTTGCAAAACCGGATGCTCAATTATTGATTTCAAAAGAGGTATTCGGGGGTACGATGAGCGTGGTCCGGAAACTTTTGCATCCTTGGGGTTGTCGAATAGAATCAATTGACCCAACCCCGGAAGCTGTGGCCTCGCATGCTAGCCGAGATACCGTTGGTGTTTGGGTAGAAACCATTGCTAATCCAAGCCTTACGGTTCCAAACATTTCGGCTCTTGCTGAAGCCTGTCATAAGGTTGGGGCGCCCTTGGTTGTTGATAATACGTGGGGGTGTGCTGGTTATCTTTGTAAACCCCTAGAACTTGGTGCGGATATCGTGACTCATTCGGCTACGAAGTGGATCGGATGTCACGGAACCTTTATTGGAGGGGCAGTAATTGATGGGGGTACTTTCGACTGGTCAACTGAACGGTTTCCTGCTTTTGGGGTGCAAGATGTAAGAGGGAAAAGCTACTTGCAGCGTGATCCTGTTGCTCCATTTGCAGCCCGTGTCCATGATTTGGGACTGTTTGCTATGGGAATGACTCTAAGTCCGTTTTCGGCATTTCTAGCGCTGCAAGGACTTGAGACATTGCCAATTCGGGTTCAACGAATTTGTGATTCTGCACTAGACCTAGCTAGGTGGTTTGATAGTCAAGATGGAGTAAAACGAGTGCTTTATCCAGGTCTCCCCACTCATTCCTCTCATGGCGTGGCTTCTAAGGTGTTGCAAAACGGCCATGGGGGTGTGTTTTGTTTCGAAACAGAAAGCGTAGAGCAGGCGAAGGCATTCCTGGATCGGGTTGAAATCGCATCGCATTTAGCCAATATTGGTGATGTCAAAACAGTCGTAATAAGTCCTTGGGCTACGACTCACTCTAGTCTGTCCGAGGAAGCTAGATATGGAGCTGGGGTAACACCTGAGTTGATAAGGGTTAGTGTAGGCTTAGAATCTGCTGAAGACCTCAAGCAAGACTTCCGTCAGGCATTGGACTGGGATAGTAGCCGGTCATGAAAACGCTTGTTCACGAAACCTGGGGAGACCACACTGTTTTGGTGGCTCGGAGTGAAGCCAGTGAAGTTGGTAGCGTTGGAATTGTAAGCTCGAAAGTGGTTGATGTTGCTACTTTTCAAAGGCCCCTAGAGCTGGTTCTTGGTAACCATCTTGATCATGTTGCGGTGACATATGAAACTTATGGTCAGCTAAATGCAAAAGGGACGAACGCGATTCTAATTTGTCACGCATTGACTGGGTCTGCCCATGCTGCAGGTAGACACGAAAGCCAACAGTTACCCGGATGGTGGGACCCATTGGTAGGTCCTGGCAAAGCTTTAGATACTAACCACTACTATGTTATTAGCAGTAATGTCCTAGGAGGCTGCTACGGAACTACGGGGCCAAGTTCTATTAATCCATCTACCGGTAAACCGTACGGTCTCGAATTTCCACGCTACACAATTCGAGATATGGTCGAGGTTCAGGCAAGGCTAGTAAAACATCTCGGGGTTACTTCGTTGGCAACGGTTATCGGGGGCAGCATGGGGGCTATGCAGGTTTTGGAGTGGGCCGTTATGTATCCAGAATTAGTTCGTTCAATTATTCCGATTGCCTCTGGATCTCGGCACTCAGCCTGGGCAATAGGGCTTAATGAAGTTGCCCGTCGAGCTATCACGGCCGACCCAACCTGGCAAGGTGGTAACTATCAACTAGCCAGTCAACCTGAAAGTGGTCTAGGTCTTGCTAGGGCTATAGCTATGTTGTCGTATCGGAGTTTCGATTCCCTCGAGGCAAAATTTGGACGGGAGCGGGTCAGTGCATCTCGGGAGTTGCTAGACGTAGGTTTTGAGATAGAGTCCTATTTGGCGTATCAGGGTGTAAAACTTGTTGAGAGATTTGATGCAAATACATATCTTTATATTACTCGGGCAATGGATGATTTTGACCTTTCGGAGGGGCGGGGTCGGTTGGGCGATGTTTTGGAGGGTGTGAATATTCCTACCCTGGTTATGGGGATTAGCAGTGACGTGCTTTACCCAGAAAACGAGCAAAAAGGCCTAGTCGATGCTTTACCTCAGGCTGATTATGCTCGAATTAATTCGCCTCACGGCCATGACGCGTTCCTTATAGAGTTTCCCCAAATTGCTGTACACGTTCGTAGTTTCCTTGAGAGGGCAAAGTAAACAAATTATCTAGAGTCTATTTTAGTTGCGACCTATTCGTGATCCAGCCATAAGTAACCCGAGTTCTTCCGTAGTAGCGATTTTGTCGCTTAGCTCTCCCGTTATTTCGCCTTCATGCATAACCAAGATTCGATCAGAAAGGCTCATGATTTCATTAAGATCAGCAGAGATAAGAAGGACCGCAAGGCCTCTATCGCGAGCCAGCACTATTTGCCGATGAATGAACTCTATCGCACCAATGTCCACGCCGCGCGTGGGTTGTGCCAATACTAGAACACGTGTATCACGTTCAAGTTCACGGGCTACCACAAGTTTTTGAGCGTTGCCTCCAGAGAAATTGTCGGCGGGTAAAGTAATAGACGGTGGCCTAATATCATAAGCATTAACCAAGCTTTTTGCGTGACCTTCTATCGCAGGCATCTGAAGCATACCGAAAATACCACTATAAGGAGCTCTATAGTGGTCACCAAGGATGCTGTTCATCGCTGAACTGTAGCTCGCGACGAGACCACGAACATTCCGATTCTCCGGGACGTGACTAAGCCCCATTTCTCTTCGTTCCCGAGCTGAGAGGTTTGTTATGTTTGTCCCGTCTAGAATCACAGAACCCGATTCGAGTGGTAACAAACCTGCTATGCATTCAACCAGTTCCGATTGACCGTTACCTTCTATGCCTGCTACGCCGAGAATCTCGCCAGCACGTAGCTTAAAAGAAATCTTATTCAGCACAGGCCGTGGAGTCCCTGGATGCTTTACGGTTACATTTTCCATTGCTAAACGCGCTTCTTGAAGCTTTGCAGGACCCTTCTCTACTCGAAGTATTACTTCGCGGCCAACCATCATGTTCGCAAGTTCCCTTTGATCAGTTTCTGAGTGTTTCACCGTCCCGATCATCTTCCCGTCCCGCATTACGCTCATTCTGTCACAAAGATCCATTACTTCGTCTAATTTGTGGCTGATAAAAATAACGGAATTGCCCTGTGTAGCGAATTCTCTAATAAAGGTAAATAGTCCCGTGGTTTCTTGAGGAGTAAGGACTGCCGTAGGTTCATCTAGGATAAGGATTTTGGCTTTTCTATACAAGGCTTTTAAGATTTCAACTTGTTGTTGTAAACCGAGGGGCAATTCCTCAATTCGAATGTCTGGGTCAATATCGAAACCAAATTTATGTATCAAATCTTTAGTGTATCGGCGCGCTGCCTGGTAGTCGAGAGTAGGTCCTGTGGTCGGCTCTGCTCCCAAGATCAAATTCTCTAATACAGTTAGCGTGTCGACCAACATGAAATGCTGGTGAACCATTCCAATCCCAAGATTGATGGCATCTTTAGCGCTCTTGAAATAGACCGTATCGTTATAGATAGTTATTCTTCCACTATCAGCCTGTTGTAGGCCGTAAAGTATTTTGACGAGAGTACTTTTTCCTGCGCCGTTTTCACCAATGAGGGCGTGAACTTCTCCCGAACTTACTCTGAAGTTAACCGAGTCGTTTGCGAGGACTAACGGGAACTCCTTGACTATTCCTTCCATCGAAACTGCGTAACTCATATAGGTATAAGAGTATACCGAGGTTGCTGAGTTGGGTTGATTGGTGTAACAGAAAGGTAAATTAAAGCCCGATGCATTTCACCGGTTAACCCTGCCTATGGTATATTAAAGCCCCTTTTGGTCCCAATACGATATCTGTGTAACGCGAGGGGGCGACTTGGTTTTGACGGAGGCGTTGTGACGGCATAGTTGCAGGCCCGGGATAGCGGTTGGCCCGGTTATCAATCCGCTACGCCATTATCTGGCAATAGCAACACTTACGCTCTCGCTGCATAAGCGAAGCCACCGACCTGAAGCTCTACCTCTGGCTCGCAGGTAAGGTGTCCTAAAGGGGGTTAGCCCACGTATTTTCGCGTTGGTATATTGGGTGAAACTTTAGACGCGTAAGCGCTAGAATGACGCTTGTTCTCGAGCTACTTTGGCGCCGACAATAAATCGAGCACTATGTCTGTAGACGCTAGCCTAGCCGCTTTCGGACGCGGGTTCGACTCCCGCCGCCTCCACCATATTGCCCCGGCAAGCCTAGGGTTTTGCCGGGGCAAATATTGGCAAGCGGTGATATTGCTCTGACGGTAGTGTTGCCGCTTGAAGATAAATGTGGCAACTCTTCTGAGCCAGTCAAGCAGTCTCGCTTTACAGCTAATTTGGTATATTTGATAGTTTTTCAGGCCATTGTGGGCATAATGAGGCCATGCTCCTCGCAGCTCTCCACTCAGTTGATAAATATTATGGCGGCCAAACCGTTTTGAAAGGGGCTAGCTTAGAGCTATTTTCGGGATCGAATACTGCAATCATCGGCCGAAATGGCGCCGGAAAGACCACGATTCTGAGGTTACTTTCGGGAACAGAACCGGTCGACGGAGGTTCTGTATTTGTCCGAGAAGAGACTTCGTGTGGACTTCTCACTCAAGAAGATGGAGAAGTCAAAAATAAGACGGTGCAGGAGCTTGTTGAAGAAGCATTCATACCTCTTCATGATCTTGGTGCCCAACTCGCAGAATTAGAAAAGGCTGGCCTGGACGACCATAAACGGTATTCTACGTGGGAAGTCATCCATGAACGTTTCGAGCGGCGGGGAGGGGACCAAACTAGAGCTAGGCAAGAAGCCGTGCTCCATGCTTTTGGATTTAAGGGGCGGGTGCACGAAAGGGCTTCTAGTCTTTCTGGCGGCGAGTTGACCCGGTTAGGCCTTGCCAGGCTTTTAATGCAACAGCCTGAAATACTATTTCTTGATGAACCCACGAACCATTTGGATATAGATATGCGTGCTTGGTTGGGGTCTTACCTTGGGCAGTATCCCGGTAGCGCACTAGTGGTTTCCCATGATCGAGAGTTTCTTGACAGGATTTGTGATCGCACCGCTGAGGTTATTTGGGGCGGAATTCGTGTAGGAAAAGGAAATCCTACAACTTGTCGCGAGTTGTGGCGTAAGCAGGCGCAGATTCAAGAAGCTACCCGGAAAAAACAAGAAAGAGAGCAAGCTCGGTTGTCAGAATCTAGCACAAGGATGAGGCGATGGGCTAGGCAGAATGAGAAATTACACCGGCGGGCTAGAGCGATGGAGCGTCGGTTAGAACGCTTCGAAGAGACAATGATTAAAGAGGTAGAGGGCCCTCTGCCTAAAACATCATTCACATTCCCGAGTACCCCAAGTGGCAACATGGTTATCCAAGCAGAGCACCTAACAAAGAGCTACAAAAACACGCTCTTCGATGATTTCAGTGTTGTTGTCAGGAAACGCGAAAGAATTGCCCTTGTCGGTCCGAATGGAGCAGGGAAGTCGACTTTACTACAGATGCTTCTTGGTAAAGTATCAAGCGATGATTTGAAGGGTGTAGTACGTTTCGGAGCTCGAGTTAGAGTAGGGTTTTATGAACAGACTCTTCAAGGTGCTGACCCAAAAGCTACACTCATAACTGAATTAATACGACTGGTTGGCGACGTAGAAGCGCATAATCTACTAGGTCGGTTTATGTTTCCCTACGAATCACAATATAAATTGATGTCTAACTTATCGGGAGGGGAGAGGGCCCGGTTTGGTTTATTGAAATTAACGCTTTCAAAGGCCAATTTGTTAATAATGGATGAACCTACTAATCATTTGGATTTTGAAATGATCGAGGCTTTGGAAGAAGCCTTGCGCGGTTTCGATGGCACCATTCTGATTGTCTCTCATGACACACGTTTTGTGCAGAGAGTCAGTAACAAAATTTGGGAGATGCGTGAAGGGCGTTTGAGAGTTTTTGACGGTGATTGGGATTACTATCAGGATTTACGTGGTCGGGAATCTAAAGAACCGAGTGCAGATCCTCAAGAAGCAGCTCTTCGGACGTCTTCACCGAAAAATAGAACCAAGAAGTCGAAGTGGCAATTGGAGCAAGAAGTCTCCCATTTAGAAAAACAGATAGACTATTTCGAGAAAACACTCGAGGATTTCGATCAGGTCCTTGCGCAGCCTGACAAGATTAGTGTGGAGCGTATTGCAGAATTGGGGATTGAGTACGAAGATGTCCAAGCAGCTCTGCTAGCAGCTATTGAGCAATGGGAAAAATCTTCATCTGAACTTGCTGGGTTGTCACAAAATTAGGAGCATATTTACCAACTTCATATTTTTGAGAAAACTCAATAAGTGGAGTTAGAGTTCCATAAAACTGTTGCGCTCAGGATATTATGATGGTAGAAACTTCAGCTTAGACTTACTGGGGGAATACTTATGAAACGAGTGCGCTATCGTAGTTGTGACGGTGAGTATTGGGGGGAGATCGAAGGAGGCAAGGTTTTTGAGCTTGCTGCTTTGTTGGGATGTCGGACTGGTAAAATTACCCCGCTTTCGGATTTACTTTTATTGCCTCCGTGTGATCCAAAGGTGGTTGTCTGTGTGGGAAGGAATTATACGGATCATGTTCGAGAGATGGGCGGGCGCGTAGATGAACTCCCACTTGAACCGGGATTGTTTTTAAAGGGCCTTAACTCGATACGGGGATCTGGTGACCCGATTCCTTACCCTCGGTGGACGCAAAATCTCCACTATGAAGGTGAGCTTGCTGTTGTGATGGCCAGGACAATGCGCAATGTTGAGGTTGAGGATGCTCTAGATTATGTACTTGGTTATACATGTGCGTGTGATGTTACTGCAAGAGACAAGCAACGTGGTGATCTTCAGTGGACCCGCGGTAAATCTGCAGATGGCTTTTGTCCGATTGGCCCGTGGGTAGAAACCGACCTTGATCCCAATAACGTCTCTATAAAGACTCTTATTAATGGGGAACTTAAACAAGATGGTAATACTGAGGACCTTATTTTCCCGGTGCCTGTAATATTGAGTTACATCAGTCAATTCATGACCCTGGGACCTGGGGATGTTGTCTTGACAGGAACCCCTGAAGGTGTGGGCCCCCTAAGCGTAGGGGACACCATCCAGATTATCCTAGAAGGTGTAGGAGAGTTAGTGTCAAGAGTAGAAGACGAAGAAGAACTGTTGTGACTGTGATCCAGGGAGAAACGTTTCAGAGACTCGGAGATGTTTTCCTTGTTGATTCTCAACACGACGGCAGAACAGGCACGGTCGGAGTCTACCTAGTTCCTATTGGGGGAGGGGAATTTGTACTGGTAGAAACGGGTCCAGGTAGCACATTGGATACCGTTATTGCTGGTATAGGGGATGCTGGTTTTGAATTGGAAGCGCTTCACGCCATTCTTGTAACTCATATCCACCTAGATCACGCAGGCGCCGCAGGTGCTTTAGTTTCCATGACCGACGCTGAAGTGATTGTCCATGAGCGAGGTGGTTCTCACTTAAATAACCCAGCAAAGTTGCTAGCCAGTGCCGCTCGTATTTATGGGGAACAGATGAACCGATTGTGGGGCCCGATGATTTCTGTGCCGAAGGATCGGATACAAACGGTGGCCGGGGGAGAAATCCTGCAACTAGGCCAACGTCAAGCAACAGTTATCTACAGTCCTGGGCACGCCTCTCACCATGTAGCATATCTTCTTGATGACGGATCATTATTTTGTGGCGATGCACTCGGGATCAAGCTTTCTGGCTTCCCAGTAACTAGACCGGCCCTACCTCCCCCCGAGGTAGATATAGATCTTTGGGATATTACCCTAGATAAGATCCTATCGTGTTCACCGAAAAGATTTCTATTGACTCACTTTGGGCAGGTAAATGATGTCCAACAGCACCTAAAAAGCGTGAAGGAACAAAACCATCTATGGGCTCAGGAAATCTTGAGCGGTATCAAAGCTGGTGAAACTGAACTTCAATTGCAACGACGAGTCTGTGATCTTAGCGATCGGGACTTAACCCAAGCGGGAGCTACTTCCACACTGGCCGCAAAGTATCACCAATCCAGTAACGCTGAAATGACCGTGATGGGGCTCTCTCGGTATTGGCGAAAACGATGTCCTAAACTCGGTGACGGAGGGTCTTGAATGGGGTTATTCCCAATCAGTAGGCCAGCTAGAGTCGCGGTGTTGGCGTCAGGAAAAGGGAGTAATCTAAATGCTCTTATTGAGGCTTTCCCGAGTGACAATGAACTTGGTCAGATTGTTTTGGTTATAAGTAATAGGAGGCGTGCTGGTGCTTTGAAGAAAGCCATAGAGAATCGGATAGAAAGTGTCTACGTCCCATACCAGGACACTAGTGATTTCGAGGCGGATGTTAGAAATAAACTCGAACAAATGCAGATCGATGTTATATGCTTGGCTGGTTTTATGCGGATTCTTTCGCCATCCTTTGTTACAGACTACCGCGGCCGCATAATTAATATTCACCCGAGTCTGTTACCGTTGTTTCCAGGTTTAAATGCACAAAAGCAAGCTATCGAAGCTCATGTAGGTCGAGCTGGCTGTACAGTTCATTTTGTTGACGCTGGGGTAGACACTGGGCCACAACTGCTGCAGCGTTGTATCGAGGTTTACTCCACGGATAACGAAAAGAGCCTAACAGAGCGTATCCTCGTGGAAGAACATATGGCTTACCCAGAAGCTTTGCGTCGGCTACTCCGGGGGGAATATGAGGACGTTAGTTGGGGTTCAGTATGAGAGTGCTAGTAGTAGGATCCGGTGGCCGAGAACATGCTCTAGCTTGGAAAATTAACGCATCCCCAAGAGTGTCAGAAGTTTTAGTTTGTCCTGGAAACCCTGGCATGAGAAACGTAGCGCGCATCGTTCCTGGAGAAATATCACCTCGGGATCTCCTCGACCTCGCGAGGCAAGAGGGAATTGACTTCACTGTTGTCGGCCCTGAGAGCCCTCTTGTTGAGGGCATAGTTGATGTGTTCAAAAAGGACGGACGGCGGATATTCGGCGCTTCTAGAGCTACGGCTCGGCTTGAAGGTTCGAAAGCCTACGCTAAAGGCTTTATGGTTCGGCATGGCATCCCTACAGCAAAACATGAAATATTCAGTGACCCTATCGCGGCAAATATTTATATAGATTCTATCGATGCCCCTATCGTTGTTAAAGATTCCGGATTAGCTTCTGGGAAAGGGGTAACTATTGCCAAAACAAATGTTGAGGCTCAGCTTGCCGTTAAATCTTTATTTGAAAAAGGACCCCGAACGATAGTTATCGAGGAATTCCTTGAAGGTCAGGAAGTGAGCCTTCATCTTTTGTCAGATGGAACTTCGTACAGAATTCTCACAGTTGCTCAGGATTATAAACAGGCTTACGATAATGATTTGGGGCCAATGACCGGTGGTATGGGGGCTGTGGCTCCGGTTGATTTACTTAGTGGGGGCAAATTACAAGAAGTTGAGCAGTCGATTGTCCGGCCGACGTTAGAAGCTTGCAAGGTTGATGGGATGCCCTTTCGGGGGGTGATGTTCATTGGGCTTATGGTTGGTGCGAAAGGTGTGAAGGTACTGGAGTACAATGTACGTTTCGGAGACCCCGAGACTCAAGTGCTTTGTCCCCTATTGAAATCTGATCTTTTACCGTTACTTGAGGCTTCTGCCGATGGAGACCTGGCAGAGATTGACCTGCAATGGTCGTCAGAGTTTGCTGCCTGTGTCGTAATGGCGGCGCCGGGTTACCCAGGGAAGTATAAAACTAAGATTCCAATTAAAATCCCAAAGGACCTCTCCGAAGAAGCCCTTATATTCCACGCTGGGACTGATGAAATCTTGGGAAGCCCGGTTTCGGCAGGTGGTCGGGTTATCAACGTGGTTTTTCGTGCACCTTCTCTCGAAGAAGCCGTTATCGGTGCTTATGCCAGTGTTAAACGAATCCAGTTTCCAGGTGCGCACTATCGGACCGACATTGGTGGTCGATTGAGGGGAGTCTAAAACCTTTAGTGATTCAAAATTTCCTTAATCCGAGTGTACTCTTGATAGGTATATACAGCCAAGCAGTCTATCTAGCAACTTTCGAGGGGTTAGTTTTGATCAGTCCCTAAAAATTGGTTCTTAGTCGTTCTCTTAAGACAACCGTTATGTAAGGATTAGGTTACTTAGGAACCGTGCCTACAGGTTTTGTAAAACGATTTTGCTAAAATAAACAATTGAGAGTCAGCTGAAAGGGCAGTGTAGCCGTTATGAGCCTGTTGGAACACATAAACAATCCGGAAGGCGTTAAGGAGTTGCAGAAAAGTCAGCTTCGTGCGCTGTCCAAAGAACTTAGGGAAGAAATAATTCGGGTTTGTTCCGTCACCGGTGGTCATTTAGCGTCCAGCCTTGGAGTAGTTGAGTTAACGGTTGCCCTGCATTATCTATTTGATGCCCGGAAGGACCGTATAATATGGGACGTTGGCCATCAAACTTATGGCCATAAAATTCTCACTGGACGGAAAGATTTCATCAGTACAATCCGGAACACAGGTGGGCTTGCCGGGTTCGCTGCAACTAGCGAGTCTGAGTACGATGCCCTGACCGTGGGTCATGCTAGTACTAGTTTAGCTGCTGCGTTAGGAATGGCTCTGTCCCGTGACTCTCATGGCGAAAAATTTGATATTACAGCCGTGATTGGGGATGGAGCTCTTACCGGGGGTATCGCTCTGGCTGCCCTAAACCAGATTGGGCACATTAAACCTAAAATGTTGATCGTTCTGAATGACAATGAAATGTCTATAAGCGAAAACGTTGGGGCTCTAAACCACCACATGAAACACCTTCAGGTACAAAGATGGTTTCAAAGAGCAGAGAAATCCAGCAAGGAGGCCTTAAGTGGGTTTTGGTCGCCCCTTGCTGAATTTGGCAGTCGAGCGAAAAAAGCAGCTCGGCGTTTCCTAGACCCTGCTAGCGCTAACCCATTTCACGCTATGGGATTGCGGTATGTTGGACCGATTGATGGTCATAATGTTTTGGAAGTACTATATTTCCTAGAACGCGTAAATGAACTAGAGGGTCCGACAATGCTCCATATAGTAACCACCAAGGGTAAGGGT
The DNA here is from genome assembly GCA_002707365.1 of Trueperaceae bacterium. NCBI lineage: Bacteria > Thermotogati > Deinococcota > Deinococci > Trueperales > Trueperaceae > Trueperaceae bacterium. The sequence continues at coordinate 66,608 of PAMQ01000003.1, read as the reverse complement.
TACGAGATAGCTGAGGCTGATCCGATTCTGTGGCATGGTGCAACCAAGTTTGACTTGAGCAATCCGGTGCATGGCGGTAAATCTTACCAGTGGTCTGATGCCTTTGGCGATATCGCTATAGAGCTGGCTGAGAGAGATAACAGAATTTGGGTCATTACGCCAGCCATGAGGGAAGGCAGCGGACTAGTAGAATATAGCCAACGACATCCCGATCAATACTTGGATGTAGGTATTGCAGAGGACGTGGCGGTGGTTGTAAGTGCAGGGCTAGCTCTTCGGGGAGAAAAGCCTATACTGGCAATCTATTCTACCTTTTTGCAGCGAGGCCTTGACCAGGTTATTCACGACATTAGTATTGAGAACCTAAACGTTATTTTTGCGATTGATCGTGCTGGTCTTGTTGGTGGGGATGGAGCTACACATCAAGGAATATACGATATGGCGTACCTCCGTATTATTCCTAACATTTCGATTGCTATGGCAACCAATGTCCTTGAGCTCCGGTCTATGTTTAAAGCAGCTCTCCAAATAGATGGACCCGTTGCCCTTCGTTGGCCTAGGGGGGGTACAGAAAAGGTGCCTGAGGTGCCGTTCGAGCAATGGCCGGAAATAGAATGGGGCACTTGGGAGGTTGTCAAACCGGGTATAGACGCTTATATCCTAGGAATTGGTCCTACAGTTCAATATGGTCTGGATGCGGTTGATGATAATCCACGTGTAGGGGTAGTTAATGCACGTTTTGTCAAGCCGCTGGATAAAGAACTTCTACTCAAACTGGCAGAATCTTCAAAGGTGCTTATTACCGTGGAAGATCATACGGTTGTTGGTGGATTAGGTTCTGCAGTTGCTGAAGTGTTACAGAAAAAGGGTGGTGGACCTCGCCTTTTATGCCTTGGTGTACCTGATACCCAAGTTCCTCATGGAGAACCGTTGTATCAGCATGAGGAACTTGGGTATGGACCTGAAGCCCTTCGGGCCAAAATTAAAGAGTTGGGACTGGCCTTGCAAGTACAGTCTCATGAGGAGGGTGTTACCAGCCACCAATTACGTTGACAGTTTTATGAGTCAACCGGTATGATGCCGGGCGCCTGTGCCTCGGGACTATGGAGCCGTAGTGTAGCGGTTAGCATATCTGCCTGTCACGCAGAAGGTCGCGGGTTCGAATCCCGTCGGCTCCGCCAAAAACTCAAGTGAGCTGTGCGTTTCGCTGCAAGAAGTTAAGATAGAACGCCTTCTCATGGCCAGGTAGCTCAGTTGGTAGAGCACACGACTGAAAATCGTGGTGTCGGCAGTTCAATTCTGCCCCTGGCCACCAGGAACACTGTTTTTATTAGACCGGGCGCCTTAATGTGAAACGAAGAGAAAAGATTACAAGTGATAAGGAACCTTGGGCATTATTTGTTAACAGGGGTTGACTACAATTTTAATCGAGTGCCAATGTAGCTCAGTGGTAGAGCAATCGATTCGTAATCGATAGGTCGTCGGTTCAAATCCGACCATTGGCTCCAATACATATAGCATTACTGTAAGGACTAGACCCCGATAAGGCTCTGTGATAGCCAAAATTAAGTTTTGGGACGCTGGGTAAGCCTCTTTTTGTTTACGAAGTAGGAGATCATAGGATAGTGGCTTATCAGAGCAATCTACATGGCGTCGGCTATTGTGTGGTTATGGGTGAACTTTTGAAGATGGATGCCACTACTCAAGCAGCAATGATAAAAAACAGGGAAATTTCGGCACTTGAACTTTTAGAAGCCGCTATCGCAAGAATCGAAAGTTTAGATCAAGAACTAAATGCTGTAATCCATAGGCGGTTTGAGCGCGCAAAGCGAGAGGTAGGATCTGGGTTACCGAATGGACCTTTCCAGGGTGTACCCGTATTACTGAAGGACTCAATCCCGTTGCAGGGCGAGCCGTATCATTTAGGAATGTATGTCCTTAAGAAAAACGGTTATCGGGCAGATCATGATAGTTATTTAGTTCAGCGGTACAAGCGAGCCGGATTTGCGGTTCTCGGTAAGACAAATCTTTCTGAACTAGCACTGAGCCCTATTACTGATTCGGCAGCTTATGGGGCCACGATTAATCCGTGGGATAAAGAACGAACTACTGGAGGTTCAAGCGGTGGTTCTGCGGCGGCGGTTGCTGCAGGATTTGTATCGGTCGCTCACGGCAGTGATGCTGGAGGATCTATACGTATTCCAGGGAGTGCGTGTGGCTTAGTGGGTTTATTACCTAGCCGCGGCCGCATAAGTCTTGGCCCTGAGTTTGGAGACCGATTTGGACGGAGATCACAGGAACATGTTCTGACCCGGTCAGTTAGAGATTCTGCTGGGGTTCTTGATGCCTGCGCTGGTCCAGAGCCCGGTGATCCTTTCCAAATCGCTCTTCCCCAGAGACCCTGGTTTGAAGAAGTTACATCGGATCCTGGACGACTTCGTATTGGACTACGAACGTTACGACAATCTGATGCCGGTTGGGATTTGCCTTGCGCTAGGGCTGTAGAAGAAACTGGAAATCTTTTAACTGAACTTGGGCACGAGGTTGAAGAGAGTAGCCCTAAGTGTTTCGACGATCTAAGGCTTGATCCAATTCGCAATGCTTTCTTAGCCATTAAGAATACTCACGTGGCTTGTGAAGTAGATCGGGTTAGTCAGCTTATAGGTCGAAAGATTGGTCCTGATGATGTGGAGAGGAACACATGGAGAGCTGTCGAAGCATCGAAGGAGATAACCGGGGTAGAGCTTACAAATGCTTTCCGCCAACAAAATCAATTTGCCCGGCAATTGGCAGGATGGTGGGAAACGGGTTTTGATATATTGGTGACACCCACTTTACCGGTCCTACCGTTTCGATTCTTAAACCACGATAGGAATCAATATGGGCTCAGAGAATTAGAAACACATCGCATTGATAAGGAAAAGCCTCTCGGGTTAGCTACCTTCACTTGGCCTTTTAATGTCTCAGGTCAACCTGCAATTACTTTACCGCTTTTTTGGACCGATCAGGGGTTTCCGATCGGAGTACAATTTGGTGCTAGATTTGGCCGAGAAGATGTTTTGTTTCAGTTGGCAGGTCAGCTCGAGGCTGCTTTGCCGTGGGCAAAGAAATGGCCAAAATTCGTTAGCTCACAGGAGTGATCAGTAGGCAACAATGAATAATGAAACGCTCTAGTTGGCGTCTAAGAGTGAGGAGGCCGGAGGTTTTGGGGGGTTCTTCGGAACCGAAGCAGGTTTCTAGATTACGTTAGGGGTTCGAGTTTCGAAAGAATAGAATCTAGGGATATACATAAATGAACCCGAGATAGGGTTTATTTATTCTAGGGATAACCGCTAGATGATTCGCTCAGAGATAAAGTAGGGGTCGCCATGACCCTAGCGACCCCTACTTTATCTCTTTGTATATTAATAGAACTATTTAGGCAGAAGCCCTAAGCGCTTCTACTTCTTCTCGCAAACGCAAGAGTTCAGCCTGCTCCTCCTGCGCCCTTTTCCATATTTCATCCCTTGTGGTGTTTGCGCCGTATGCGCTTGGCGGCATCAACATGTTTCGTTGTCGGTCGGTGAGATCCCCGTAATGGTCGGCATTGTAGTAACACGGGCTCCAGGCAACAGCATGAGGAGTGTACTTGTAAAAGAGAGTTCGCCGTTCGCGGTCTCCTTGCCAGGGGATAGTCCCATGTGCACAGGCTTCAGTAAAGATGATGGCATCACCTGCGTTAGCTGATACCCGATCCACCACTTCCGGGATTTCATCTTGAGTCTCGCTTTTTTTCCAGTTTTGCGGCAATTCAATGTTAGCTTTATGGCTGCCTGGAACACAAGCAAAACCGCCATCGCCTTCTTGGACGTCACGCAATTCGTACGCCACCGCAATTAAGCCGCTATAGAATTTGCCATTGTTATAACGGTAGTAGCACTGGCCGCCGTCAGTGGGACCTACCAGATCTGTTGGTCCACCTGCGCCTTGTCCACCTCCATGCAAATACAGGAGTCGGTCCGCAACCTTATTATCGATTTTTAGGTAGTCGTGATCTAGTCGGTAGCCAGGCTGTAGGACCTCTTCTAAGTAGGGAGCGATCGACGGATGGTCGATAAGGTCGATAAATGGACCCCCCCAAGAAAGAAGGGAAGCTGAAGACCAAGCGCGGTCATCCCCATCAGTGAATCTTGTCCGGTCGGAACCCGCGAAAGAGCCCACCTTGTTGTCTGAAGTTTGTCGAGGGTGGTAGGTCCCCGATTCTTTCCTACCCGTCACATGTTCGTCAACGAAGGCGTTCATAGAAGCAACCTCATCGGATGTAAGTGCGTTTTTTACCACCAGATAACCTCGTAAGTCCCAAAGGTACTTCTCATGTTGATTCATACTAGAAAGTTTATTCCAGACTTTGCCTAGAATGCAAATCTTAGGAGAACTCTAGGACTAGGTCCTAAGAGACTAATTCGCTCTCAAAAATAATAAGTAGCGGTTGTTTTATTGAGAAATTACGTGTGGAATTGGGAAAGTTAATGGAAGCCAAAGTCTGCGAACTTTACAATTGTTTTTATGGGAGCAGTAGCATAGTTCTTAGGAGGCCACGAAATGTCAAAAAAGCGGCATGGCATGGTCATAGGAGTCAACCCTAAGGATTTAGAAGAATACATTCGTTTGCACTCTAATGTATGGGAGGCTGTTCTGGAGCGGATAGCAAATTCAAATATTACAAACTATTCGATTTTTCATCGTCAGCCTGATAGCGGGGAACATGTGCTATTTAGTTATTACGAGTACGTTGGTAATAACTACGACCAAGATATGGCGGAAATCGCTAGCGATCCAACTACCCAGGATTGGTGGGACTTGTGCGGTCCAATGCAAGTTCCTCTTAAAACCCGACAAGTAGGGGAGTGGTGGGCCAAAATGACCCAGGTCTTTGAGTTTGACGGTGGTACCTGAAGCTAAATGGTTCGCTTGGTGTTAAACAACAGTCAAAACAGGTTTCTTGCTAGTTCGTTGATCCGGAGCCAGTCTGGTTGCTAAATTCCGGGTGGTCCCGGGTAGTCTTTTGGGTGCAAAACCTCGGGTCCGTCCTGGGCCGTAAAACCTAATTCGTCACGTATCTTAGTGACGTCAAAAACCCCGGCCCACTCATACCCCTTCTGGCCGAAATGAGAAACATCTATAGCTGTTCCATACCAGTTCCTCAAAACGTCGGCTACTGGTTCATTTACCCAGGCCCGCGGACCAGCAGCGTTCATAGTTCGTACGCCAGCAACTAGTTTCGACTCAACAGCGAGGGTGAACGCCGATACCGCGTCGCGTAAGCTCATTATGGTGATTGTGCCGAGAGACCACATTCGCAAAGGACTCACTCCGACAAGCGGTCGGGGTGGATCGTTCGGAGTAACAGAACTAAGCCGAAGGTTAATGATATCTAACTCTGGGACGCTACGGTGGATATAACGCGTAACCTCTTCCATCAAAGATTTAGATACACCATACCCGTCGCGGTCTAGACAAGGGTGCTCGTCGGGGATTGGCAGGGCTAAAGGACGGAATGAGGTGTTCTGGAAGCCGACAGCCGCAATTGAGCTAGCACAAACAATCTTTCTGCAACCGCGGTTAGCAAGATAACGCAATAAAGTACGAGTCCCGAGTACATTGACTGAAAATGCATCTTCTTCAGGTGCGCCTCCTGTCACGGCGGCTAAATGTACGGCAGCTTCTATGTTGTAGTTGTCGAGTTGCCTTAAATCTTCAGGATTGCCGAAGTTACCACGAACAATCTCTGACATCCAAGAGTGCTTTGGGCCAGTTGTAATAGCCACAACCTCATGCCGCTTTGACAGTTCAGTGACAACGCCCTGACCAATAAAACCTCCTGCTCCTGTTACCAGTATCGTCATGAGGAAATCGCCCAAGGTTTCACGAGTAAAATAGGGTTGCCGTGGCGGTATGGGTCTCCGTACCCTTGGTCGTCAGTTAAGACAACAATAACGTTGGGAAATTCTCTCACTGCAAAGTCCTTTCTCGACCGCCAGTGGACGGGGGCGCAAGAATACGGCGTTGCTGGTCGGTGAGATTCACATAATCGTTAGTATCGTAATACTCCGACGCCCAAGACATATTCCCAGGGCTGTATTTAAACAGAAAGGTGCGACGTTCATGGGCTGCTTCCCAGCGGCGCGTTCCGTGGATGAGAGCTTCTGTGAATAGTAAGGCGTCCCCGGCTTTAGCGATAGGCTGTTCTACGTAAGGTGGAAATCGCTGATGATGCTTGACGTCTTCAGGCAAGTCCCAAAGAAAATTAGTTTTATGGCTACCAGGGACGCAAACAAAACCACCATCACCAGGACCCACGTCACTAAGAAAGAAAGTTACGACTGATAGGCCGTTCCGAATAGTACCCTCGTAGTGTTTGTAAAAGTGACTTCCCGCATCTCTTTCAGGACCGCCGTGAAGAGGTCCTCCCTGGCCACTCGGGTTCATGAAAATTGAATAATCGTGATCAAGCCTGAAATGAGGACCTAGCAACGTTTCGAGGTAGGTCACTATTCTTGGGTGGTCGATTAAATTTTGGCATGCGGGATCCCATCTTGAGACGTTCGGCATATTCTTGTAGTTTTTTCGGTTCCCGGAGCTGTCGTCATAATTCCTTGGGTATACACGGTCGGTAATTTGGTTTAACCGAGTTACTTCTTCTTGAGACAAAACGTTACTAATCAAAAGGAAGCCCTGTAGGTCGAAAACAAATTTTTCTTCTTGGGTCATGATTGTTTCCACCATCCTAATCCTAAGAGAAATATCCAAAATGTCCCATCAGTATAAGGCAGGCTAACAGGCTTTTTCATTGCCCTGACAGGAGTTGAAAACGCACCGAAAAGGTCTGTGGCTCAAAACCCATTTTGGGTTTAAGGTTGTCGTCATGCGGCAAGCTATAAAAAATTGCGAAGGGTGGACTTGCAGACTCTTAGTTGTTTAACTAACCGTCCCGTGTAAAAGGATCGACAATATCGCGTATACCGTCCCCAAGGAGACTCCAGCCAAAGACAGCGATGGTTATCGCAATCCCAGGAACGAGAGCGGGTAAGGGACTAAATGCCAAAAAGGTTTGTGATTCACGAAGCATGTTGCCCCAACTAGGCACATCCGGTGGTGTTCCGAGGCCAAGGAAACTTAATGCAGCTTCCGCCAAAATCGCCAGTGAAAGACCTATACTTGCCTGCACAATAATGGGAGAGCTGATATTTGGCAGAAAATATCGGAAGATAAGTCTCATATGTCCAGCGCCCAATGCTTTGCCAGCCTCGATAAACGCTTTCTGTTTAACGGAAATAACCGACGCACGAGTGATTCGGGCAAACATCGGGATTGTAGCGACCCCAATAGCAAGAACCGCTGTGAACGTTCCTGGTCCTAACACCGTAGCCAACAAAAGGGCCATGAGGATAGCCGGAAATGCATAAACAGCATCAATTAGCCGCATTAATACTTCATCTATTGCGCCGCCAATATACCCGGCCATTAAACCTACAAAACTACCGATAGAAAGTCCAATTCCAACTGAAACAAATCCTACGTAGAAAGTGCCTCGACTGCCGACTAATAGTCGACTAAACAAATCTCTACCGAATTCGTCAGTACCAAGCCAATTAGCACGTGAAATTCCCTGTAGCTGTACTTCAAAATTTAAGGCGCTAGGGTCATGGGGTAACCAAAAAAAACTAACAAAACTCATGGCAGATAAAAGGCCAATTAGCACCGAACCAGCCAGAAAATTGAAACGGAAGGAGGGCATCAGTCGTAACGAATCCGAGGATCAAGTAAACCATAGCTGATGTCTACCAAGAAGCTGAAGGTTACTATTGCAATCGCGTATACTAGGATTTCACCCTGTATTAGGGGGTAATCACGGGTACCGATAGCAGTGAGCGCTAACTGTCCGAGTCCCGGAAGAGCGAACACCTGTTCGATAATTATCGAACCAATGAAGATATTAGTTAGGCTTAACCCCACTATGGTTACAACGGGAATTAAGGCATTCCGAAAGGCGTGAAATGTGATGATTCGGAATTCTGGTAATCCTTTTCCACGGGCTGTCTTAATATAATCGTTAACTAAAATGTCCAGCATAGCGGCACGAGTCATCCGGGTCATCACTGCTGCCTGACCCAACCCCAAAGCTAAGATTGGGAGTAATAGGCTACGTAAGGTCCCTAAGGGATCTCGTTCCCAAGGAACGTATCCGCCAGCAGGAAGCCAACGTAATTCAACTGAAAACAACAATATAAGCATGAGTCCCAACCAGAATGATGGTACGGCAGCTCCCAATTGAGAAAGGGTAATGACTAGCGGATCAAGCAACGTTCCGTGCTTGCGGGCAGCTAACACTCCAAGCGGAATAGAAATTAGCATCGCAACCATTACACTGCCAAAAGCCAAGAGCGAAGAAACCTGGAGACGTTCAGCGATTAAGTGGATTACAGGTTTTTGGTAGTTTAGGCTTTCGCCTAGATCACCGGTAAATATTCCTCCGAGCCATTTGAAGAACCGCGTAAAAGGCGGTGTATTTAGCCCTAGTGTTTCCCGAAGAGCTGAGATGGCTTCAGGATGAGCGTTGAGGCCAAGAATAATCTCGGCTGGGTCTCCCGGAACGGCAAGAACCGCGATGAAAACCAAAATCGAAACCAACAGGATGCTTATCGCAGCCGAAATAGAACGTTGTAAAAAGTAAACAACCATTGGGAAAGAGAAGGAGACATTAACCCCTACAAGTTCACCCCCTAGAATGCAAAGCTTACCGGGTTCGGTAGACTTCAGTCATATTTATTGAAGGTGTGGGTTGGCTTTCCCAGAAACCATGAATGTGGTTCGTTGTGGCGACTAAGTAAGGGGGACTGAAAATCCAAACGTTTACTGCATCGCTGGCAATTATTCTCGCGATAGTCTGATAGGCCTCCACTTGGGAGGCGTAATCTCCAGAAGCCTCAGCAAGCTTTAGGAGTTCTCCTATAACGGGATTATTGTAACCATAGTAATAATCAGGATTTGCGTATATGTTTATGTCCCTCGGCTCACTATGACCGATGATAGTCATGTCGTAATCTCTACCCAGAAAAATACGTTGAACCCAGGTGCCCCACTCAACTACAGACAGAGCAATATCGATACCGACCTCTGCAAGTTGCTGTGCAATGACCTGACCACTTCGGCGTTCGATGTTGTAAGGTTCTGGCAATTCTAGTGAAAGAGATAATTCTCCCTCCTCGAACCCAGCTTCTGCGAGTAATTGGCGTGCTCTGTTCGGGTCGTAAGGATAAGTATCCGACAGATCGAGATAGTAGGATTCTGCGGGGCTCATGTGGGTACCGATCACCGTGCCTAGACCGAACATTGCTCCATTGACAATCGTGTTTTTGTCTATAGCATGAGTGATAGCTTGCCGAACGCGCTTATCCGCCAACGGCCCCCGGGTATTATTCATTGCTAATGTGATCTCAGTCGTGGCAGTTCCTTCTGTGCAACGTAAATCGGGTTCGTTTTTGATTTGAAGGCACTGTTCGGGACTCAGGGCTACACCGATCATGTCTATATCACCAGCACGAAGAGCTGCTAAGCGAGTATTAGGGTCTCCAATGATCCGAAAAGTCACTGTATCCAGATACGGAAATCCACTAATGTAGTAGTCTTCAAAACGTTCTAATCTAACTTCGCTACCCTCAACGTACCTTATGAATTTAAATGGCCCGGTGCCTATTGGGGCGCTTCTTTGAGTATCTACTTTGCTGGCGGGGGAGATCACTGAGTCTGGGCGCGCTAAATTGTATAGAAGACTCGAACTAGGTTGGGATAACTGGAAGCTCACTGTGAATGCAGAATCATCGCTTGTAACAGCCTCAATAGCTGAGTAGTAGTGATGGTTTGTGTGGCCGGAATTGGGGTCCCGAGCCCGATTGAATTTCGCAACTATGTCGGCCAAAGTGAAATCGGAGCCGTCGTGGAATTTGACGTCACGGCGGATTTCGAAGGTCCAAGTAAGACCAGAGTTGCTTATTGTCCAGTTCGTAGCCAATGCAGGTAAGATATCTCCGGCGCGGTTAAAGCGAACCAATCCCTCTAGGACATTGTGATACATGACTCGCGGAATTTCCTGCGAGGTTGAAATACTGGGGTCCCAACCTGGAGGATCAGCTGTGATTGCCACAGAAACCTCACCACCTTGGCTCGGTTGGTGCGCTACTTGGGAAAAGGCCATGCTGAAGACGACAGTTGCGGCTGTAATGAAAGACAACGGTTTTTTCATCAGGATTGCTCCTTTCCCCGAATCTTAGTGCTGCCCTAATCAACGACTAAGTTACACGATTAAACAGGCGACGTAAAGGCTATCTATTAACACTGCGGCTTATTACTCTGGCTGAATGTCTTCTGAAGTTAAGCCAGAAACCTCACCGAGGAGTTTAGGAGGCCAATTACCCCCGAGCTTAATCCACGCTTGAATAATATCCGAGGGAGGTTCTGCTACGAAAGTTATCGCTAAATTATCTTTTGGATGAGGCAATGACAATTTATGCGCGTGAAGGGCCTGTCGAATAATGACTGTAGATGATTTTCCGTATACATCATCTCCGAGTATAGGGGTACCAAGATGTTGAAGATGGACCCTTATTTGATGTGTTCGGCCGGAGTGAGGTTTAGCCCGTATCAAGGTAAAGTTCTGTGTCTTGGCGACGATACGAAAAGCTGTAGAAGCTGATTTGGGGTTAGAACCACCCACTGTCATGGTTTGACGGCGTATCGGATGCCGTCCGATTGGGGCATCGATATCTATGTCATTCTCGAAGGTCCCAACGGTGACGGCTATGTATTCCTTTTCTGTTAGTCGTTTCCTAAAGGAAGCTGAAAGGTGTTTGTGGGCGCTGTTAGTTTTTGCTACAACCATGACTCCCGACGTATGCCGATCAAGCCGATGAACGATACCAGGCCTATAGTCACTTTCAGTTGGGTCAAACAGTCGTTCTTTAGACAGGTCAAATCGGCCAAGAAGCGCGTTAACCACGGTGCCAGTTCTAACGGTAGCCGTCGGGTGAGCAATGATGCCTGCAGGCTTATTAACAGCTATTAAAGAATCATCCTGGTAAAGGATTTCTAGTGGAATCGATTCCGGTACTACCCGCATTGGCTTGGTCGGGGGCAAAATAACCGATACCGTCTCTTGGCCGCGTAATTTCGTAGCTGGTTTCCCGACTGGTTGCCCGTCGATGGTGACAAAACCGTCATCTACGAGGTCCTTAGCATGGGTTCGCGATAATTCAAGAGCTTGCGCCATTGCGACGTCAAGGCGTTCACCTTCCGGAGCTTTGAAAGTTCTAACATCCACTGTCTTAGTCTAGCCCGGCTAAAGGAACAGGGTTGCAATCTATACTGGTAACTTATGAAACCAATCGCGTTGGATGCCATGGGTGGTGAATTAATGCCTGAAACAGCTGTGATAGGAGCTGGAATCGCAGCTGCTGATGGCATACCAATCGTTCTTGTAGGTAACCAAGAAATTATACAGAAAGAGTTGGGGAGGAAAGGCCTAAGCTTGCCTATTGTCCATGCTAGTGATGTAATAAATATGGATGATCACGCAGTTGATGTTCGGAAGCGACGGGATTCAAGTGTTTCAGTTGCAATGCAACTAGTCGCTAACGGAGACGCAAGTGGATGCATTTCGATGGGTCATTCAGGAGCGACTATGACGGCCGCATTGTTGAGTCTTGGCAGGATTACCGGGGTGGCGAGGCCAGCTATTTTCACCACTATTCGTTTGGACAAAAGGATGGTTGGATTGCTAGATATTGGGGCTAATGCTGATTGTCGACCACAGTACCTTCAACAATTTGGCATCATGGGCGCCATATACGTACGTGAGGTTTTGGATGTCCGGAGTCCTAGAGTTGGACTTCTTTCCATTGGTGAGGAGCCTCACAAGGGGAACGAACTTACACGTAGCGCTCATGAAATATTGAGCAAGACCACTGGATTAAGGTTCGTCGGGAATGTAGAAGGACGAGATCTGTTTTCTGGCGCAGCTGATGTCATTGTGACCGATGGGTTCACAGGTAATATTGTACTTAAACTTGCTGAAGGGGAAGCTCGGGCCATATTTGGATGGCTTCGCCAAGCTGTTAGATCGACTGTTTGGGCTAGAATCGGTGGTTTGTTTGTGAGGCCAGCTCTGCGGAAAGTAGCTCAACGTTTAGATCCTTCAGAGTATGGCGCCCAACCGCTTTTGGGAGTCAAAGGATACGCGTTTATCGGCCATGGGAGATCAAACAGTCGAGCTGTCTATAATGCACTTAAGAATGCTCAAGATAGTATCGAGCGTAGGGTTGTTGAAAAAATTGTTGAAGGTATTAAAACTTTTGAAATGGCCTGAGGCCGGTTAGCTGGTTTGGGTTTAGCGAAAAATGCACTCGTGATGCTTTCGAGAGAAGTAAAGGTTTAACGCATGGCACCTAGTAACAAACCTTTGGTCCATGAAATAGGTCCTGGGATTGTGAGTTCGTGGATAGAATAATTTTTTATAATTGAGTTTAAACTTGAGTCGAAAGAAATCAGGTCGAAGATTTGCAGGCCGGTCTCCAGAATCAAATAAGCGAAACCTAACTCAGGCTCTATTATCCCGTTCAAAGCTGTACTGGCGAAAGTCTCTCCTGACGCAGTGCTCTCGTCATGATAAGCCAAAAGGTTACTACCTGTTAGAAACAAGATCTCAGGGACAAGGTTTCTGGGGCTTTCAATTAATAATGATGAGTTGGACGGTGTTACCACGGGTGAGTTTAGAGTAGGCGGCGACGTACTAAAATCTATAGTTTGAAATGAATCATCTTGAAGGACAACAAAGGTTTGGCCCGCCTGACCTAGATCGATTGGGTCGCTCAGTCCCAATCCGTCTGAAATTAAGGCGCGGTTCTTACCGTCTAGGTCTACACAATATAGCGACGTAGAAATTTCATCGAGAAGAAAGTAGGCCTTCCCTAGATCTTGGTCAATGTAGATCCCAGCCCCAAAAATGGGCTCGCTATCAATCGTATCGACAACCGTTTCTGTTTCAAGGTCGAGGAAATATATAGCCCGAAAGTCGTCTCCGCTACAAAAAGTTCTGTCACTGAAAACTATTGCGGATTGACCATCCCGAGATATTCCTGCTTCAGTTGGGCAAAAACCTGCCACGCCAACTAGCGCCGAAAGGTCTATGCGAGTGCGAGTTGCAGTGAAAGCACTTGGTGAAGAGGGATCTATCCCTGACAAATTAAAAAAGTCAAAGTAAGACTGGTATGGGTCATCGCTACTGCGGCTTAGAACCAATAATTCACTGCGATCACCGTTGCGCTCGACCACATCAAAACTTATCGCTGGTTCGGCGATTGTCCTGCGCGAGTTTTCGATGAAACGAATTCTGTTAGGTATGGCATTAGAGGTCAGAAATGTATCCTCAATCAGGGCCAATTGCGGGGTGGAGTTCTCTATCAGGCCAACAATCAATAAACGAGGCGGGTAATTACCGATGGACCCGGTGCAGCCGACTAGTAATAATAGAAATACTGTCAGCACCACATAAAATACACGGCTCGACATTTTGTAGAGACGCTTCGGTCCGGAGAAAAAATGTCGCCTATTTAGCATCGCTTATAGCCGCCCCTGTCGAGTTTGCAAGAATAATGGGGTGTCAAATTCCTGCATAAATACCTTTCCGTTACCCGGACCACCTATAGCTAACTTAATTTGTCCAGACTGGCTATCCCAATGAGCATAGAAACCCCAGCAACAACGATCTAGTGCTACGAAAAGTTTAGGCTGAAAATTCCAAGGATACTGTCCGTGAGTTGTTCCAGAAAAATCCCAAACGTCGTCAATCATGGTCCCAAAATAGAGCCCCTTGATGGGATTAACGGTAACCGCAAAATCTGAAATGGTCAACCGAGAACGAGTGTAAATCGCGTTCACCTGATCAAATTCCCCAAGGAAACCTAGTTTTCCCTGAAGCCCCACGAGGTTTAGCAGCTGTGAATGAAGATTTATATTGGCGCTCCGTAGAAATATGTGCCGCCGAGAGTGATCCTTTAACATTAGCTCAGCAAAGGCAGTTACCCCGAACTGGAATGGGCCAATATATTCGTTAGATACGCGCAAATTGGTTTGAATCTCAGAATTTTGTAGCCCTCGGGTACCGTTCATTCTGGAGTCGGTAGCGGTTTCTAGAATAGCGCTTTGAGTGCGGAAACTAACCTGCCAACTGGGGTGTCCGTTTCTAGGGGTATCGAGCAATTCTATTTCCCAAGTTTCAGTGTTTCCTTCCTCTCTTGCTAGCCCAAGCCAAGAAGGTTGAAGGAGATGAAATCCTGACGCGCTTAAAGAGGTTATATCGCGCCAACCGAGGTTATATGAACCTATAGGTAGTGTATTCCCTTGACGGCCAAATTGTTCGGACGCTCTTAGGCTGATCGGTCCGAGACTTACAGAGAATTCGTAGTCAAAACTGGAAAAGCTCCCGGTGTTCAAATCTCGAGCGTAGGTTAAACCCAATCCCGGGATTTGGTCCTTTTCGTTTACTGTTCCAACTTCTAAATGTAACTCTAAATCGTTCCAGAATTCCAAACTGTCGTTTGAATTGTCGATATGAGGAGGGGAGTAAGCGTAGCCTCCAGTCGCCCCAACAACGAACCAATCGCCAAATCCGAATTCGGCATTTAGTTGCGTTTCTGTGTCGCTAAACTGGGTGTTCTCGTTAGGGTGAAATTCCCCTTTCAGATCCTGGATATGGGTGACAACTAGATTCGTTTTTAAACCATTATTAAAAGTGTTAACCGCCCCCTGGACAAGCAAAGTCCCAGGATCGCCCTTGAGGTCTGTTTGATGGCTTAAACTACCTGTAATCCAGGAAGAGTTTTGTAAAAAGTTTAGTGTGGTGATCATGGGTTGGAAGCCTACCGTACGAGGAGACCGACTATTTTGGAAACCATAACCCCCATTGATTGTAACTGCGAGCCAGTTCAAAGGTACTAAATCGAGGTTGAAATACACGGAAGTTTCCGTTTTAGGATAATTTTGGTCAAATAAAAATGGAGTTTGGCCTTCGTTGATATCTCTATAGAAGGACACTGAAAAGAGGCCAATTTGCCCGAAGGCTTGAGAGCCTTTAACGTTGGTATCCCAATCGATTAGGCGCTCGCCTGAATCGTAATATCTTCCAGCGAATTTAGTTGTTCCAGCTAATTCCATTCCCTTCCAAGGCGATAATGCGTCTAGTGTTAGAGTATGCCCTTCAAGGATTCTAGCAGCTGTGACATGATCACTAGAGGCCACATCTCGGTTAGTTGGATGTGGGGAGTCTTCGAAGATTCCAATCGCAAGATGGAGGTCCTCTAGGCTTAAGCTTCCTAAACGTAAGGCAGCGATCTGGGAAGATGAGATGCCAAACTCCGCTATAGTTTTTCTAGGGATAGCCAAATCGTCATAATTAGGCCCTTCAATGGAGTCTTTAGGGCTAAGGTCCAAGAAACCCTGTGTTTTAAAGGTCGCTTCTAAAAGATCGTGTGATCCAGAAGCTCTCAGAAGGTATTGGACTATTCTGTTTCGAGTAGCATCATTGCGTTCTAAGAGAAAATCGGTAGGTCCAGTATTTTGCGGTTCGGGATCTAGCGAGTAAAAAAATCTCGTTTTGAAAAAATCCGCTGTCTTTCCCCCCACTATTTCCGGAACTATGAAGCTGGGAGTGTATTCCAACTCGGCTTCACCGTGACCTTTTTCTGTGAAGAAACGATGACGTAGGCTTCCCCCCAGATAAGACTGGGTAATTTCCCCTCCCAGGAGCATTCTTGCGAGGAAATTAGAATTAGTCGGATTAACATCCGCGAAATAATTGATTGAAAATTTACCGAAGGCATTGGAACTAGACACGTAAGGCCATTGAACAGTGACTCGAGCTTTTTCAGTAGAACTACCAGCTATTAGATCAAACTGTGGACTAAATTCAGCACCGGCCAGAGGGAGGACCATTAAGGGTAAATCAAAGAACGGTTCCCCACGAATTAAAACTGTGACCTCGTAAGCAACGAGCCGGTCACCTGGAAATAATTCGAGACGGTCAGCTTTGAAGCCGTAGTCTTCGACTATTTGAGAGCAACGACTACAAGGGCTAAAGCGGCCCGCTATAATGCTAATTTGTCCAGGAACTTTGCTTGCGCTGTCACCATAGACATCAATTGCTGAGGTTACAATCACTACGTCAGCAATTGAAAAAAGCTCGTCATCAATAACTAATTCAAGATCATTACCTTGCACTGTTTCTGTACCTGAGTAGTAGGTTCCATCACCAATGATTCGCAGGATTTGATTTGTCAGATCAAATTCGACTGTCTCTCCGATAATCTTCTGATTACCAAAACTAATGACAGCCGGATTACCGTGAATGACATACAAAGTTACTTCGGAGCCGTCAGGTAGATCGACGTTACGGAGCTCTAAGCGATCTGCACTACTCAGTTCGATTCGCAATCCAAAAGCCCAGCTTACTAGAGTTACTAAAAAAATGAACGTTGTTCTGTGAAGAAAGTGCACTTAAGATTCTAACTCCACACTAAAGCCTTGATTTGCCCACACCTTTAGTTGCGTCTGAACGTAAAAGGTAGGTTGAGAATAGATTAGGGGGTACATTAACGCCGCCAACTCACAAGGAAAAATCCTAACCCCAAGATAGCGTATATAAATAAGGGTGCCCAACCTGCTAGCCAGGACGAGGCCAACCCTTGCTCTCCTAGTATCCTTGCGGCACTTGATGTTGCGTAATAACCGAACGTAAGCACGAGAATTGGAGTTATTCCTAAGGGTATTGTCCATTTGAACGAGGACAAGACTACTGCCAGAGACAACAGAGCAAAGACCAATGCAGCTAGTGGTTCGGAAAATTTTCTGTGTAGCGCTGTTAACTCTGCCGAATTACCGTGATTAGTACCTACGGCAAGGCGTTTCAGAAGTTCTTTCAGTGGTAAATGTATGAGGTTGGCAGTTTGATTATCTGTTGTTAAAAGACCTTGGACAGGTAGGTCACCGTGGTCAGCAGTTACTCTAAGGACGAGATGATTTTTACGGTAAAGACGCAATATTATTCCAGACAAACTCCAGTCGCTGGTCGTCGAGTTGAGAGTACCTTCTTTAGCCTGGATCACTTCGGTTGGACCCTGCAAACCCCCAGGTTTAATCACCGTTATTTTGGTTAACTGTTTATCCGGGAGGATCGATTCAACATGAATACGCCTACCAAGTGAATCGGCGAAGAAGTTTCCCTCAACAAGGGGAACTTTAGCTCCCCTTAGCAACATCTCTTTTCGAAGGTTGGACGCTTTATGTTCGCTCCAAGGGACAACGAATTCGTTGTTGGCAAAGCTTAAAATACTGACAGTTAAGCCAACAAAAATGATGGGCCTTGCTATAACCCCGGGGCCGACCCCTAACAACAGAGTAGCCTTAATCTCACCGTCCTGAGTCAGGCGGGTTAGGCCGATTAGGGACGCGAAGAGAAGGGCCAGCGAAATGCCGAAAGAAGCTGTAGATGGCAACTTATATATTAAGAATTTGGCAACCATACCAGTTGTAATCCCTTGGCCAAGTATGTTCGGTAGGTGGCCGATTATAAAACTAATCAGGAATAAGATTATTACTAACATCAGGCAAGCTAGGTATAGAGGCAGTATTTCTCTTATGAGGTATAAACTAAGGCGCATTAGGTGCGCAACCTCGAAAGAGCCAACGGTATTCCTAACAAAGCGACGATGCCAGGAGTGAGCCATGCCAATACGATTGAGCTCCCAAGCCCTCGACTGTGAAGGTCGCCAGACAAAGTCCATATTGCCCAGAAGCCAAGTAAAAGGATAATGGCCCACGCTAGGCTAGCTAAGCGTCGTCTAAGGTGCAAGCCAAGTGCGCTGGAAACTGCGACAAAAACAACAGCACTACTCGCATCAGCTAATCTTCGGTGTAGCTGGAATCTGATGTCTCTAGTGACACCTCCCGCATTATTGATATCCCGTAATTGCCGATTAAGTTGCCCTAATGTGAGTGTTTCGCTCTTGGCAAGTGTGGTACTTGGATCCGAATTTAGGCTAAAAGGAATAACCATGGAATCAGTTATGGCCATCTTCCTCCCAGATAAGTAAACTAGCGGTTCCTTTAGTTCCCATGTCTGATCTATACTTCGCCAGATCCCCTGTTTCGCACTAATTGCCCGTCCGTCATTGAGTAAGACTAATATCCCGTCAAGATTTGCACTTTGGGGTTCGTACTGGCTTCTCCGTACTCGGGAAGCATAGAAAATACCATCGTCTTTTAACGCATAAGCAACGTTAAAACGAGTCTCCTGGGGCGGCTGGCTATAGAAAAAACTATCAACTAAGGCGCGATAAGATCGTTCGGCATTGGGTTCTAACCAACCGTTGTTCAGCAGTGCAAGGGCACTAACAAATAGCCCAAATAGAAAGAGGCCGAGAAGAAAGTAGGTTGGACTGATCCCAAGTAGATAAGCAGCTTTAAGCTCTGAGTCCTTAGCCAACCGGCCGGTTGCTATCAGAACGGACAAGACTACGGCTACCGGTAGCGCGAGATGGAGAAACCAAGGGACCTTAAACTTTAGGAGCAATGCTACCGAATGCAAGTTGACGTCCTGCTGTACCAAGAACCGAGAGAAAATCACGAGGAAGTCGACCGAAAGGAGCAGGCAAACAGTGGCTACCCCGAGACAAAAAAGTCCGAAGACTTCGCGCAAGAGATAGAAGTTCATGCGACGAAGCACATTACTATTATACTGAATAGGCAAACGATACCTCCTGTTTTGTTGATCCCGAACAATTAGGCAAACCGTGTTTCGCGAGCCTTGCGGGGTACAAAATAAACCTAAGGTAAATACAGTAAAGGACTAATCTGTGATTCCTAAGGCATTGAATTGCGCTAAGCAGGTTATGGTATGGCTCTGTGGGGCTGTACAAACAAGACTGGGAAAACGATAGCAGTACCCGTTCTTTCTATCCATGGCGGAAGAAAAAGTTCCCCGTCGATTGGGTAGACGCATTTGGATTTTCAGGGCCCCTCCATGTGGAAGTAGGATTTGGCGATGGTCGATACTTGACTGACCAAGCAAAAGCGGCAGCAAACGCACGTTTCGTGGGCCTGGAAATATCTGGAACTAGTTTATATAGGGCAGCCCGGCGAGTTAGACGGGAAGGTATAACTAACATTCGTCTTCTTAAAGTCGGTGCGCAATTTGGGTTGTGGCACTTGTTTGGCCATGGAGAAATATCTTCCATAACGATTAACTTTCCTGATCCTTGGCCTAAAGAACGGCACCGTACGAATCGACTTTTGAGACACTCATTTCTAGAGGCTGCTTCTTCTCGGTTAAAGCCACTTGCAAAAATTAAACTTGCTACCGATCATTTCGAGTACGTTGTTGCTGCTGAAGAAGAAGTCCGGGCTACGGAATTATTTGACGTTATTCTAACGGAACCCCCGAAAGAGGTGTTCGGAACTAAATACGCCCAGAAATGGACGTCTCTCGGAAAGCCGATTTATTATAGGGAGTTTGAAAACCGTGGAATTGCCAAGCAAATTTCTCGCCCCTCCCTGGAAAGGGTCAAGGTCATGCCTCACGCCATCCTTAAAGGAACGCTTAGTAACGAAACAGCTTCATTCGAAAAAAGTATTCAGCAATACGCTGACGGTCACGTAATAATCCACGAAGTTGCAAAAACGATCGGTGTATCCCAGTTTCGTTGGATGTTTCGTGTGACAGTGAATGATCCTGAGCTAGTACAACAGCTTCTTATAGTAGCCCATCCGCGGCCTGACTCGAACCTTATTGTAAGGTTAGAGACTTTTGGCGATCCAGTTATCACGCCTACCGTTCGTGGCGCTGTGCATGCGGTAACGGAATGGTTGCTAGATGCCGTTCCGAGTCTCGTATTACTAGAAAGAAACTACTAATAAAAAGGCGAAAAAGCATTACTATTAATCACCTATCCGTGTACAGGGTGAATATCGTCAAATTTACCCTGTACACGGAACATTGTGCACAATAGTAGAATTCAGTTTTTCCAGGTAACATCCAAGTTCCGATGACTACTTAGTACAAAACGTTAACCGTTAATCAGATTGACATAAACGACAATAGAGCTGTTTTGGTTACCTATAGCCGAAGAAACCAGGCTAATTTGTGAACCCAGGTCATCCAAGGCTTCGCTAAATGTTTCCCAAATCAAGGTCTATTTTAGAGGTTAAATTTTACTATAATCGGGAGGAGGCTTCGTATCAACATGGTAGATGTGGACCTTTTTATAAAGCATCGTCAAACCAGAGTCGATTGGAGGTGCAAGAATTTTAAAAAATCTTGAATTTATAACCGTAACTTCACTTGGCACTGAGCATGCATTTACGACACGTAATGGTGGGATTAGCCAGGCTCCTTATAGCACCCTCAACCTTAGCAAGAGTACTGGGGATGGAGCCGGGTCTGTGAAAAGGAACCAAGATAGAGTGCTAAGGCAGTTTGGTTCTGACATAGATAATGTTTGCGGGCTTTCCCAAATACACAGCGCTCGTATTGTAGAGGCCAAACCTAATTGGTTTGTAGAGAGGGCTGATGGCATGGTAACCGACCAGCCAGATAATACGCTGGTCATTTCCATGGCTGATTGTTACCCGTTGTTGGTGCATGATCCAGTTAAAAAAGTGATTGGAGCTGCACACGCCGGATGGCGTGGGACCCTAGCTGGCATTGCTCTATCTGTTGTCGAAACCATGACGAAAAGATATGGTTCTTATCCTTCAGATCTTAGAGTAGCCATAGGCCCAGGAATATCAGGTAACTGTTATCAGGTTGGTCCGGAGGTGGCGGACAGGTTTAGGTTAGCTCCCTTTGGGGATAAGGTCCTTCAAGAAGATGGCGCTAGGGGCATATATCTGGATTTGGTGACGGCAAATATTTTGCAATTGGTTAAAGCTGGAGTGGTGGAATCTAAAATCCAAAACACTGGTATGTGTACGCACTGTGATAAAGAAACATTTTTTTCCCACCGTAGAGACGGAAACCCTACTGGGAGGCATTGGGCGCTAGTACGACTTCCACGGTAATTTCAAGGTAGCATGGATCCCATGGAGGAACTTATGAGCATCCTTAGGCGGCTGCGGCAGCCGGATGGATGTCCATGGGACCAAAGGCAGACCCATGATAGCCTGCGTTCCTACCTAATAGAAGAAGCCGCTGAGGCAGTGGATGCAATTTACGATGGTGATACAGAAGCCATAGTTGAGGAGCTTGGAGATGTATTGCTCCAAATAGCATTCCATGCCGTTATCGGTGAAGAAGAGGGCACGTTCGGGTATTCAGAAATCGAAAAGGCAATAGTTGAAAAGCTAATCCGTCGCCACCCGCATGTATTCGGAAGCGCAAACGTAAATGGGGTTAATCAAGTTGTTGCTAATTGGGAGGCCATAAAAAGGGAAGAACGGGGGACGGCTCCAGTAAGAAATGAGGTCCCCAATAGCTTGCCAGCTTTAAAACGAGCTGCCGAGATCTGCAAACTCCAAAAATGGGACGAACGCAGGGAAAGCGAGGATCTCCTTAACGATTATCAAGATGATCCGAAATATGTGGCTGACTATCTTTGGGCCATTGTTTGTCTTGCTGTTCGACATGGGATAGATCCGGAATTGGAGTTGCGCGACATCATTAATCGGAAGCTTACAGGGTCGTGACATCGTTTAGAATATGAACAAAACTAAACTAGTAAATAGTTTGCGTGAAAACATAAAGAACGAACCCCCTAAAACCTTTCATGTCGACGGTTTCCAGCGCGCTGCTGTCCTTGTCCCAATTCTCTTGGGACCAGTCGGTTTGGAAGTGTTATTCACTGTTAGATCTCTAAACTTGACAAATCACCCAGGCCAAATCGCTTTCCCAGGAGGAAAGGTGGAACAGGGCGAAGGAGTTGTTAACGCCGCAAGGCGAGAAACGTTTGAGGAGATCGGTCTAAACATCGAGTGTGGGTCAATCGTGGGGCGCCTTGATGACATAAGTTCGCCTGCGGGTTATGTAGCGACCCCAGTTGTAGCTATTCAAAAAAAAGAGGATGTGTTGAAACTTAATCCCGGAGAAGTATCTGAGGCGTTCAGAATTGAGTTAAAGGAACTACTTGATGCAGAACCCACGGTAGAAATTGGTCAAAGATTTGGTAGGGATCGTGAAGTATTCACGTATTCTGTTGGAAAGAGAAAAATATGGGGATTTACCGCTAGTATCTTACATAATCTCCTGAGGATCCTACGAACTTCACATTGCTTGTGATAGCCTTTCTTTAAGGAGTCACAGGTGGTATGAAAAGTCATAAATTACGATTGGTCGTTGCAGACAAAGAAATATCATTTCCATCACGGGGAATGATTGAGGCTTTGCAATCAGTGGGAATAGCTACTGAGCGGGCTATCACGATTAGTCAAAGTATCGAAAAACACTTTAACGGGATTGCACCTAAACGCCTTGAACACGTAGAACTGATGGCTTATGCAATAGAAAAAGTCAAAAAAACAGAAGGCCAGGACTTTGCAGAACGACTTGGTAAGCAAATCCCACCTTTCGTGCCAATCGTGATAATGGACCAAAACCAACAAGAGGAGTTTTCACAACGCATTCTAAGTGCAGAGCTGAACTCTATAGGGATGGGCATTAAGGAGTCTAACTCAACAGCCGCCTACATAGAACAATTTTTTCGTTCAGGTGGCCGTGAGGAGATACCAAGGTCGGAATACCTATCACAGGTCGGGGAAATTTTAGAGATGCGACATGGGATTGAGGCGAGAAAGCAATATGAGGGTCGTGTAACAAGCCTGGCGGAACTTCGCATCATTGAATCTGAAGGGGATTCTTTTCCATTTTCCCGGGGAATTCTAGCTCGCTCTCTTATGGCTACCGGGTTAGCTCCTGATATTTCTCACCATCTAGCAAGAGTCCTCGAAGCAAAATTGGGGCACAGGGAAGATCGGTTCATTTCCCGAGCGGAACTTCGATCAGAAACTGAAGGCATCCTCCTCGAGGAATATGGGTCAGAGTTTAGCCGTAGGTATAGCTTAATTAGCCAACTTCAGCGTCATATCCGGCCCATTATTGTATTAATCGGGGGCGCTCCTGGCGTTGGTAAAAGTACATTTGCCGCTGAACTAGGTTATAGGCTAGGGATTCCGCGAATTGTTGGTTCTGATCCCGTAAGAGAGGCCCTAAGATCCCTTATAGGGAAACATCTTAGCCCGATCTTACACAGCTCCAGCTACGATGTTTGGCGAGCTGAGTTGCTCCCGACTGAGCCAGAGGATTTACGACCACAACGCACTAGGGTTGTTAGAGGATTCTTGCAACAAGTTCGGCAGCTAGGAGCAGCTCTCAACGGTATTGTAGAGCGTAATGTTTATGAAGGGACTTCTGTCATCATGGAAGGGGCCCACATTGTTCCTGGGATTGCGCCAATAATTAAAACGGAAGCAACGGTGATACAACTTGTTTTGACTGTTCGTGGAAAAGAAACCCATCGCCGACATTTCAGCCTCCGGAACAATATGCAGAATGGCGCTAGGGGTACCAAGCGGTATCTGGACCATTTTGAAGAAATACGGTATTTACAACAATTCATTGTAGACCAAGCCCGGGAGGCTAGTGTCCCAGTGTTAGAGGTGTCTGATTTTGATGAAGCCATATCAACAGCTCTTGATCACGTAATAGACGTTCTTTTATCAGATGATGAACAGGTGGGGTTATTCTCAGGCGAGGTTGATTCGAAAGCGAAACCTAATTAGGTTATCAGTTGGAAAAGTGACTGATCACGAGAATGAATAACATCAATTAGGGGTTTAATAGTATCAAGACTCCCTCTCGGCCAGCCACCGTTCAGCTGCCATTGCGGCTCTTGTGCCCGCCCCGACACTCGTCGATAATTGACGATATACTTCGTCGGCTATATCGCCTGCGGCAAATATTCCCTCAACATCGGTATAGATTTCATTAGAAACTTCTACGTAACCGGTTTGGTTAAGAGCTACTACTCCCTCTAGATAAGATGTACTGGGAATATGACCAATAAAAACGAATACTCCGTCTGCGTCAATTGTTGCGGTACCTCCGGTTTGGACATTTCGGGTGTTAACACCTACGACTTGTCCGTCTTGGCCGAGAATCTCTTCGACAATAGTATTCCAAACCCATTTCATTTTCGGATTGTTCAGAGCACGTTCTTGCGCCACCTTATTGGCCCGGAGTTCGTCCCGCCGATGTATTACAGTAACAGTGTCCGCAAATTTGGTTAAAAACATTCCTTCTTCAACAGCAGCATCTCCACCACCGATTACGACTACGCTCTTGCCGCGGTAGAAGAATCCGTCGCAAGTAGCGCATGTAGAAACACCCCGTCCAAAGTACGTTTCTTCCCCTGGGATATCCAAAGCACGAGGGTTGGCGCCTGTTGCTAAAATTACAGTTTTGGCATGGTACTCAGCGTCGTAGCCTCTAACTAGGAAGCCTCCATCGGTCTTAACTGAAAGAGCTGATACCTCGTCCATAACAATATTTGCGCCAAATTTTTCAGCCTGTCGAACCATTTTTTGAGATAGTTCGGGACCGGTGATCATCTCGTCAAAACCAGGGTAATTTTCAACTTCATCCGTAAGGGAAATTTGGCCACCCGGGAGGCCTTTCTCCAAAATAATCGTATCTAATTGGCCACGGCCGGTATACATACCCGCTGTTAAACCTGCGGGTCCACCACCGATGATTACGACATCTGTATTGAAAACTTCCTGACTCAATTTACATTCCTCCTACGTTTTGTAGCCCTATCGTATCATCGAGCCCTGAAAACCCTTGAAGGGTAAACGGGTAAACGCAGGACACTAGACCCGTACAGTACCGTCAGGGCCTTTTTGGCTGGAAGCCTTTGCTGTGCCACACCTTACCGAAAAAATACAGTCGGATCTCCAAACCCAGGCCTTTTGTCGGTCGAAGGGTACTCGGTCACAGCAAAGGCTTTCATAGCATAAAAACGAATAACGGTTGCACGAGGTAAATAGGTATGGCATCCACCTTGTAAACTGTAGGTAGTTGCCCCACGTGATCTAGATCACTTTAGATAGTTGAAAGGAAAATTATGAACCCGATTTTGTCTAAAGAATTTTTGGTTCCATTTCGAGAAATTAAGGCCGACCATGTTATAGCAGGAGTTCGGTACGCGATAGAACGTGCAAAGAATCACCTTGAATCTATTGTTAAAGACACGAGGACCAGGACGTACGATAACTCGCTAGGAGCTTTAGAGCGACTTCAAGAGTAACTTGATAGGCCCATGCAAATAACGGCTCACCTTATTTCTGTATCAACAACACCCGCTCTTCGCGATGCTTATAGAACGGTTCTTCCAGAGTTTTCCGAATTTTATGCAAGCCTAGGAACGAACCAAGAATTATGGCAGGTTATTCAAAGCTTTACAAAAACAGAAGAAGCAAAAACTCTAAACGCCTCTAAACAAAGGCATCTAGAATTAACGATTGAAGAATTCCGAAGATCCGGTGCGGAATTATCACCAAGCGAAAAAAGTAGATTTGAGGAAATAAGCATAGAGCTTGGCACATTGCAGGCCCAATTTGCAGAAAATGTACTTGATGCTACGAATGATTTCGACTTGGTGATTGGACAAAAAGATCAACTTCAAGGACTTCCTGATTCGTTTGTCGAAGCCGCTCGTTATTCGGCTGAGCAAAATGGTAAAGATGGATACCGGTTTACCTTACAACTTCCTTCAGTTCAACCAGTATTGCGGTATGCAGACCGACGTGAATTTAGGCAAACTATGTACGAGGCAATGATGAATCGTGGCGCATCTGGGCGTTACGATAATCGGAGTATTATGCGGCGTATATTGCAACTTAGGAGAGAGCAAGCAAGTCTTTTAGGTTATTCCAATTTTGCCGAATTTCGGCTCGAGGTAAACATGGTGGGTTCTGGAGTCGCGGCAGTGGAGTTCGAGGAAAAACTCTTCGAACGCACCTTACCCTATTTCGAAGATGAAGTTGCAAAACTCGAGGAGTACGCGTCTTGTCAGGGTATCGAAAAACTAGAGCCCTGGGACACTGCCTATCTTATTGAGAAAATGCGTCAAGAGAAATATTCTCTAGACGAAGAAGAGCTAAGGCCCTACTTTCCACTCGATAATGTTTTGCAGGGATTGTTTGAGATCTGCCATCGGCTTTTTGGTATTGTCGTTGAACCCCGTGCAAATGATCAAATTTGGCATTCAGATGTGCAGTTTTACGATGTTCGCGACGAAACGAAAACCTTTCTCGGATCATTCTACACAGACCTTTTCCCTAGGGAATCTAAACAGGCTGGTGCCTGGATGAATTCCCTTATCACCGGTGGTCCTACCAAAGATGGATTTTCTCCTCACTTGGGTTTGATGGCAGCAAACTTTAACCCCCCTCAAAGTGGACAGCCAGCTCTTCTCACCCATCGAGAAGTCAGTACCTTATTTCACGAATTCGGACACTTGTTGCATCATCTACTGTCCGATGTGGAAATACCCAGCCGTGCTGGGACAAATGTAGCTAGGGACTGGGTAGAATTGCCATCTCAAATAATGGAAAATTGGATTTGGGAGCGGGAAGCATTAGATTTATTTGCATTAAATGTCGAGACTGGCGAAACAATACCTAAAACCCTCTTTAACCGGATGATATCGGCGAGAAATTTCATGGAGGCTGGAGCTCAGATGCGTCAACTGAGTTTCGGTTCGGTGGATCTCGCCTGCCATATTCGTTTTGATCCCGATTCTGACGAGGACCTTATTCAGTTCGCCCAAATGATTATGGAGCCCTTTTCTATTCGGCCAGAGTTTTCTCACAATCATTTCCTAGCAGCGTTCTCTCATGTATTCGCTGGCGGATATGCGGCAGGATACTACAGCTATAAGTGGAGCGAAGTCTTGGATGCAGATGCATTTACCAGATTTCAACGGGAAGGGATTTTTAATCGAGATACTGGTCGAGAATTTGTTGATTCCGTACTTTCCCGCGGGAACAGTGAAAAGCCAAAGACGCTTTTCTTTGAATTTATGGGAAGAGAACCGAAATTAGACGCCCTGTTTCAAAGAAATTTGGGCAGCACCCTAATAAATTCGTAGCGCTGATCAAGATTTGGAGAGTTATGTATGTCTGATTAAAGGCGGAAAGGCTGTGACGTTCTTTCCAGTGACCTATTCGTAATATTTTTAGTCGTGTTGATGGGCTTACCTCAACCAATATTGTTCGGGTTTGACAATTCCAGGAAGGTGATTTAGTTACGTGAAGCGTTTCACCACAAAAGGCCGGAATGAAGGGTTTGTTTGTGCAAACTGTGGTAAGGATGTACCGCCCCTTTGTAATGGTAGTTACAGGAATCATTGCCCCTATTGCTTGTACTCGCTTCACGTAGATAACATGCCGGGTGACCGTCTTAGTACCTGCAATGGCCTACTTGTACCGGTATGTGTTGAATATAATGGGAAAAAGGGTTGGGTAATTGTTAGCCAGTGTGACCGTTGTGATCATTCGGGAAGGAATGTCGCGGCACTCGACGATCCACGATGTCCAGATGATTATGAGGTAATACTTGAGTTAGCGAGTACCCGACCGTGACTCGAGTAACAATTAGTTATTGTAATAAAAACAAGTTTGGAAAAATTGATTCGTGAAACCCTCGATTCTCCATAATTGCCAAGTGTATACGATGGACGATCGTAATCCGGAAGGCCAAGCAGTTGCTTTTGCCGGAGGGAAAATACTGGCAGTTGGACCACACGAAGAAGTTAAGGCCGCCGTTGGGATCGGGGCCAAAGGCATTGATCTCAACGGCGCCACAGTGTTTCCAGGATTTCATGATTGTCATGTTCACCTCATGCAACATGGTCTCGAACTTAGGGAACTGCGCTTGGGGCGAAGCAATGATCTTGAATCAGTCTTAGAAGCTGTAGTTGAGAAAGCACGGCAGGTTCCTCGTGGGGAATGGATACGGGGTAATGGACTTCCGCTCCCGTTATGGAAAGATCGCGGATTAACAGCAAAAGTTCTTGACGAAATTGTTCCTGACCAACCAGTGCTGTTGCTTTCTCAGGATCACCATGCAGCTTGGGTCAACACGATAGCTTTGAAAATGGCAGGGATTGATGAACACGCTTCTAATCCCTCCGGTGGGATATTTCATCGGGACAAAAAAGGCCGGCTTTCGGGACTTTTATTGGAAAAAGCAATTTCGGTCGTAACTCGCGTCATTCCTGAACCCACGCAAAAACAATTACACCAAATTGCGCATGAAGCTGCTCAGGATCTAGCTAACCATGGAATCACAACTGCTCATCATATGGCTTATGAACCGTCTTCCTATTGGCGGGGCATTGCTTCAGCAGCAAGTGACGCCGATTTTCCCGTAAGAGTCTGGGCTTGCATACCCCAACAGGAAATTGAGGCCGCCTCAGCGATAGGGCTTGCGACTGGGCAAGGGAGCGAACAATTTTCCATAGGAGGTGCCAAGTTTTTTGCCGATGGTGCGTTAGGACCAGAAACAGCCTGGATGTTGGAACCGTATACAGGAACAAAAACAAAAGGGATGGCCGTCGACACTCCAGCCGAGCTAGCACAGCGATTTCCCTTAGCCCTTGAAGCCGGACTAATTCCTGTTACCCACGCTATTGGAGATGCTGCAAATAGAGCCGTGCTTGATGTAATCTCGAACTTATCGCCTCTGCTGTCTAACTTCAAGATACCTCCTCGGATCGAACACGCTCAACATGTTCATGAAGCAGATATATTGAGATTTAGCGACCTTGAAGTTACTGCGTCGATTCAACCAATACACCTAGCTCTAGATGTTAAAACGGTTAAGGCTAAATTGACTGATCGGGTTCATCGAGCTTACCCGATTAGAAGTCTTTTATCAGCCGGAGGATTAATAATTTTTGGGTCCGACACCCCAATCGCGAGTCCGGATCTCCTAGCAGGGTTTACTGCGGCAGTTTTCCGCCGAGGTTTAAGAGGGGAGATTTTGGGCTCAACGGAGGCAATTTTACCCTTAGAAGCCGCCCGAGCCTATACTGTAGACGCCGCTAGATCAATAGGCTGGGACCATTGTTCAGGAATGATTCGTGCTGGGTTTCATGCTGATTTCACGATTTTCGATAGAAACCCATTAAAGCTCGATCCAGCCACTGAAATATACGGCACTATTAAATCTGGGAGATGGACGTCAAAAAGAGCTACTGTTTGAACAACAGTTCCAAGAGTATGGCTGGTGTTTTAATTGGCGTGCAGACTTATCTCATGTACCAGCCCCCCTGTACGCCTAGTTGCTAGAAAATAGATTGTTTCAGCTATTTGCTGACGCGAAATCCAATCATCCGGATTTGCGTCCGGCATGGTTCTACGGTTCTCCAGCGTGTCAACTGTACCCATCGGATACAAAATACTGACGCTTAATCCTGATGGTCCTACTTCAGCCCTTAACGAGCGCAGATAACCCACTAGGGCTCCTTTGGAAGCTCCATAAGCTGACATCCGACTCCCCCCTCGGAGAGCTGCGGCCGCTGCGATCCCAAGAATAAAACCAGATTGACGATTCACCATATGAGGCAGCAGTGAAGAGGTAACTTCAAAAAGAGTTTTGAAGTTTACCGAAATCTGTGCCTCAATATTATTGAAATCTGTATTGACTGCTTCCCCTATCGCGAAACCACCAGCCAAACAAAGAAGGGCATCTACTTTTCCGTGCAAGGATATGACTTCTGCCGTTGCGCGGCGAACTGCTAGGGATTGAGTGAGGTCTGCGATGTGAACCGAAGCCTCGGGATATTGGTCCTGCAGTTTTGATACCCGAGATGCACGATCAAAAAGAGCTAACGACCAACCACGACTCGCGAAATATTCCGCAACCGTACTACCAATTGCGCCCCCAGCGCCCGTTATTACTGCAACTTTTGGGTCCTGTCCGTAAGGATACGTCATAGTGTGAAGTTTAAACATATTTCCCCCCGCTATGGGAGGTGTGATATAGTAAATTCATGAAAGTTTGGACGGAAAAGGACCTAGATTCTTCACTTTCAAAGGCTAGAATTGCTAGTCGGTCACTTAGTAATGCTGATCGTGATGCTGGACTCGTCGCAATAGCAGAAGCTATAGTTGCTGAGAAAAAAACAATCCTCAAGGCCAATTCGTACGATGTAAAGCAAGAGCTAACACGCGGTACATCCGCAGCTCTTGTCGACCGGCTTGAACTTTCCAGCAATCGAATTCAAGATATTGCAGACGCTGTTGTCGAAATATCAAGATTACCAGACCCACTCCATCGAGTCGTTGATCAATGGCAAATTAGCAACGGGTTAGAGATTCAGAAGATCACTGTACCTTTCGGGGTAATCGCGATGATTTATGAGTCTCGTCCTAACGTGACGGTTGATGCCGCTAGCCTCGCTCTAAAAGCGGGTAGTGCCGCCGTTCTTCGTGGATCCAGCAATGCGTTGTCTAGCAATCGTGCAATCGTCGCTGTAATCCGGCGAGCCCTTGAGGGATGCTCCATACCAGCTGATGCGGTTCAACTGGTCGATTCGGCAGAGAGAGCGATGGTTACGAAACTTCTCAGCGCCAGAGGCAAAATAGATTTAGTTATTCCACGTGGCGGTGGTTCGCTTATCGATCACGTCGTAGAAAACGCTAAAGTACCTGTGATAGAAACCGGGATTGGGAATTGTCATATCTTTATCGATTCTTCGGCAGATCATCAGATGGTTATCCCTATAGTAATGAACGCAAAAGTCCAGCGCCCTGGTGTGTGTAATTCTGTGGAGACCCTCCTCGTTCACAAAAAGTTTTCTTCCGAAGTCTTGACTAGCTTGCTACGAAAACTTAAGGGAGCCGGAGTGGAAATAGTGGGATGTGAAAAAACGCGGGAAAAATTTGCCGAGGCTAGTGCCGCAACCGAAAAAGATTGGGGCGAGGAATACCTGGATCTTAAAATAGCTGTGCGAATAGTCGACTCAGTGGAACAAGCTATCCTCCATATTAATACCTATGGAACTCAACATAGCGAGGCTATTATCTCGGCCAACAAAGTTTCAACCAAATTATTTTTAGATCAGGTCGACGCTGCTGCCGTGTTCGTAAACAGCTCGACTAGGTTTACCGATGGCTACATTTTCGGGTTTGGTGCGGAAATCGGAATCTCTACTCAGAAACTTCACGCGCGGGGCCCCATGGGACTTAATGAGATCGTAACTCATAAATATCTGGTCGAAGGTGAAGGTCAGATAAGGGAATAGCTCGACCAAAGTTCTTTAGTTATGCAGGGCTTTGTATTAGAACTTGAAAATTTCTAACGGAAATGACAAATCTCACGTCCCTGACCTCGTTAATCGTTTGACGCAATTGGGCTAAACGCGGTAAAATCATTGTGTGCAATTGAGATTTGCTTCGTATACTTAAAGATCCCCAATTAGATTTTCCCGGAGGCATCGAGTTGACTGAATACACAGCCGATAGCATCAAAGTGCTCAAAGGTCTCGAAGGTGTAAGGAAAAGGCCGGCGATGTATGTCCAAGGCGGTACTGGACTGGACGGTTACCATCAATTATTGACTGAGATTATCGACAATGCAGTTGATGAAGCTCTGGCCGGATATGCCGATACAGTAACAGTCACGCTCAATAGTGATGGTTCGGCATCTGTCGATGATAACGGTCGTGGGATTCCAGTCGAGATGATGAAAAAAGAAGGCCGACCTGCAATTGAAGTTATCTTTACGGAACTTCATGCTGGCGGAAAGTTTGATTCGGCCGCCTACAAAGTGTCTGGAGGGCTCCATGGGGTAGGTAGTTCTGTTGTAAATGCCTTATCTACTTTTTTAGAGGCAGAAGTTCGCAAGTCCGGTAAGCAATACCGTATTCGATTTGAAAATGGAGAGGTAACCTTCCCGACCCAGGAGGTCGGTAAGGTTAAAAAGGAAGATACCGGATCGACCGTGTCTTTCTGCCCTGACCCAGAAGTATTTAGGGACGTACGGTCATTCGAGTACCAACGGATTCGCCGGCGACTTCGTGAATTGGCGTATCTCACCGGAGGAGTTCGATTCGTCCTTGTCGATTTACGCAATAACGATAACAGGAAAGAAGAATTTCTTGAGGAGGGGGGAGTCGGTGCTTTTGCTGCGGACATTGGTGGCGATAGCAAGACCATTTATGATGATCCCGTTTTCTTACGTAGTCGGGCCGATGTCCAAGTTCAAGGAACCAATGAGGAGATCGAGGTTGAGGTTGGTTTAATACATACCAATGACTACAGCCAAACTGTACTCACGTATGCCAACATGATAACAAATCGGGATGGCGGAACCCATCTGACCGGTTTTAAGACGGCCTATACCCGGGTTCTTAATAATTATGCTAAATCGAAGAATCTAGTTAAAAAAGGGGAGGCAGCTCCTACTGGGGAAGATTTTCTAGAAGGTATATCCTGTGTCATATCTGTGAAATTGTCTGAGCCTCAGTTCGAGTCTCAGGCCAAGGTTAAACTTTTGAATCCAGAGGCCCAGACAGCCGTCCAATCCGTGGTCTATGAAAAATTTGGGGAGTATCTAGAAGAGAACCCTCGGGTTGACAAAACTATTATAGAAAAGGCAGCGAACGCAGCTAAAGCCAGAGAGGCGGCCCGGAAGGCGCGAGATTTGGTGCGTAGAGCTAATCCTCTAGACAACGATGAATTACCAGGCAAGCTTGCGGACTGTCAGGCAGAAGACCCCACTGTGAGCGAGATATATATCGTTGAGGGTGATTCTGCGGGCGGAAGTGCTAAGCAGGGCCGAGAACGAAGATTTCAGGCTATTTTGCCACTGCGGGGTAAAATCCTTAACGTAGAAAAGGCTAACATTGGAAAAATTCTCCAAAATGCTGAGATCAGAGCCATGGTTGCTGCCATTGGAGCTGGTATTGAAGGTACAGGTGATGATAGTTACTTTAATCTAGAAGATGTCCGGTATCACCGGATAATCATTATGACCGATGCCGATGTTGACGGTAGTCACATTAGAACACTTTTAATGACCTTCTTATACCGTTATATGAGGCCTTTAATCGACGCTGGTTACTTATATATCGCACAGCCTCCTCTATATGGAGTCAGATTTGGTAGGAGCAAGGAACTAGCGTATGTTTACGACGAAGTAGGTCTTCAGAAAACCCTCAAAGAAAGTAAGGGACGGCGCTACGAGGTCCAACGGTTTAAAGGTTTAGGCGAAATGAATCCCGAGCAGCTCTGGGAAACCACAATGAATCCCGAAACTCGCGTACTACTCCGGGTCACTATCGATGATGCTTTTGAAGCCAGCGAGACGTTCGAAATGTTGATGGGTAGCGAAGTATTACCAAGACGGGAATTTATTGAAGATAATGCGCATCTAGCTCAATTAGATCTTTAGGTCCTCGGGAGATAACGCTTCGCAAAAGAAAGGCAAACCCACTTATTGTGAGCTATAGGCCCGTAGTGTGGTTATTCGAATTGCTCTTGGGAGAGGGAGTCACTACAAGCTTCATAATTAAGGCTTTTAGGCAAAAAAGTTTAGAAACTTTGGAGCACCAAATCAAAACTTAAACAAAGGTCTACAGAATTAAAGGGCTTCCCAATAGGCTTTCAGGCCAGCCAGGCCTTCGGTAATGCTTGTTTCTGGTATTCCAGAAAAGGCGAAACGAAGGAAAACACGATCCTCTTCTGGATGAGGACTTCCAAAATGCTCTCGGGTACAAAATGCAACTCCGGTGTTACGCAGGGTATCTAACCGAAAAATCTCGAGAGAGTCGGCACCGGATTTTTCGTAGATAGAGGTGACATCCGGAAACAGATAGAACGTAGAGTTAGGGTTAGATACATTTAGGCCACCAATAGTGCTTAGCTCTTTAAATAAAAGGTCTCGCCGGGCCTTGAGGGTTCCCAAGATTTCCGAAGTACCAGTTTGGTCCCCCTCCAAAGCTTCGATACCAGCATATTGGATGAAATGATTTGTACAGGACTCTATATTCACATTGAGTTTTGCTATTTGGTCAATAAACATAGAAGGACCTATGGCTGCGCCTAAGCGCCAGCCAGTCATAGCGTAGGTTTTCGAAAAAGTTTGCAGGATAATAGTACGTTCTTTCATGCCTGGAATCGATACAATGCTTTGGGGTTGACCACTGTAAAGGATATGATAGTAGGCCTCATCCGACAGGACCATTAGGTCGTGTTTGAGGCAGACCTCAGCCAACCAGGCCATCTCTTCTGGCGAAGATTCAGCGCCTAACGGGTTCTGGTAGTTGTTGTATATTATTGCGCGAGTGGAATTATTAATGCTTTTCTCAAGGGCCTCGCGATCGATTTTGAATCCAGTGTCGCTCGGCTTATAGGCGTAGGGAACAGCTTTGCCTCCAAGGTAGTTTATTTGTGATTCGTAAATTGGAAATCCCGGATTTGGATAGAGTACGCTATCGCCTGGGTTCATGAAAATCTCTAAAAATTTACTAATCACTGGTTTGCCGCCTGGTTGAACGGCGACATTTTCGGGACCGTAGTTTACGTCACGATCCCTTCCAATGGTGCTTGCTAGGAGTTCCCGTAGTGGCATGATACCGGCTGAGGGGTCGTAGCCAGTTTTGCCGTCTATCATGGCTCTGTGGGCTGCCTCTATAATGTTTGCAGGGGTTGGGAGATCGATATCGCCCAGGTGAAAAGGATAAACTTTATTTCCTTCAGCTTTGAAGTTGTTTGCGTCTTCAGAAACTGCAAAGGCGGTTTCCGTACCGAGACGAGCCATTCTGGTTGCCAACTGAGAATTCATGACGTGCCTCCGGTTGCTTAAATTGGTTTTCCTGATAGCGGAAAATACTTTCTCGGGATTAGGGAAGAGAAAGTGTTTTCCGCTCTAAGTACACGTCTTGTGGGGTTAGGCCTAAATCTCTTTGTTCTGCGATTTCTTCAGCAGTGTAAGGTACAAATTGGTTCAAGAGGCTACTATTTTCCCAATTCGACAGAATGTGGTTAAGAACAGCAGCAATCTCGGCATTGGAAAGTTGAGGCCATGCAGGCATAATTCCTTTATAAGTTATACCCCCGGCGGTAATTTCTCCCTGAAGCCCGAAGAGCAAGAGATGGATTAGATAGGTTCGACCGCTAAGTTCGGAACTTTGTGCATTGAAAAGTATTGGTGCGTGAGTCACCAAGGAAGGGAAAACCCCAGGAATTCCCGCTCCATTCGCCTGGTGGCAACCCAAGCAATTGTTGTAAACAACTCCGCCGTCAAGAGTTGCCACGGGGACCTGCGTTTCAGTGTTGTTTTCTGGAGGGGAAGTTGTTGCACCGTCTGAAGAGGTATCTTCGGTCAAAATGGCTGTTTCCGTTAAGGTAAATGGGAAAGCCGCTCCGCGGGTGGCTACTAGCTGCATGGCCTGTTCGATATCGATCCGGTTAGAGAGAGCTTCCTCGGGGGCCCCAGTGGTATGGAGGGTACTGGTGGCCTTACTCAAAGTACGAAGAAAAATAGTGCGGTCAGGTTGCTCTAGTTGACCTTGTGGTCGTGTAGATAATAGCAATAAGAGTGCCACGATTACCGAGATGGAAAGAATGCTTGCGGCAATAAACATGGTCCGAATTTGACCTTCGTTGAAAATATATTGGCGGGTGGGTTCAGCCATTAGAGGTCACCTGGGATATCCTTGGATCGTTGAGTGGAATGATTGGACGAGCGGCCAGAGCATGGGCAAAGACCCATAACCAAAGGCCCCCTATACCGATAAATATTGTGATGTCTAAGGTTGTAATTTGGATTCCGGTACGTGCAAAGGTTGGAACTATGAACCAAAATATATTGGTAATTTGAACTACGATAGCCCAAACGGCCACTAGAGAGAGGGTTAGTTTTTTCCGCTTTACCCACCTAGAGAAAAGAATCAGGAAGGGTGCGAAGAAACCAAAGACTAGAAGTGAACCCGCTACGATATTCCAACCAGTTCCTAGCCTGAGGACGTACCAGCTCGCCGTTTCGACAACATTATTTGACCACAGAATTATTAGTTGAGAAAAGCTTGTGTAGGCCCAAAACATTGTAAAAGCCATGAGAAAATTTCCGTAATCCTGCAGCCGTTTACCGGTCAATAATGCATTTATTTGAGGTAATTTTCGGGATAGAAGAGACATCACAATGATTATGAAGGCCATGCCTGTAATGGCTTGGCTGATCATAAGGATGACGGGGTAGATGCCTGACCAAAAAACAGGAGTTAAGGACATTGCCCAATCTGTAGCTGCAAATGTCATGGTAAGAATGTAAATCACTATCCATACGCCAGCGAAACCTTTCATTCTATAAGCAATCTTTCCGCTATTGAGGTGCGTATTATCTTGTTGTCCAGATAGACGTATAAATATAATGGCTCCGGCTAACCATAAGACAAAATAGAGGGCTGCCCTAACAATGAAAAAAGGAATGTTTAGGTACAATCCCGTTTTTATAGCAACTGTAGGATGACTTTTGAGGTACTCAGGGTCAGTCCATGAGAACAGTTGGTCTAAGCCAAATAACAACGGGATAAACAATAGAGCCATCAAGGGGATGACGGCAACTCCCGCTTCTAGGGGCCTTCGGATAATCGCACCCCATGAACCACCGGCTAGATGAACAACCAACAACAGAACGAAGCATCCTAAGGCTAACCCTAACCAAAATAGAAAGGAAAGAAGGTATGATTCGAAAAAGTTCTCTGTTGATCCGATAGCCCTTATCAAAGTCAGCATGAGAGCAACGATCGCTATACCGAGAGCACCGGTTTTTAGTCGACCGAGGGTTAAATACGACGGTCCCACCTGCATTACTGAACCTCCCCTAGGTTGGGTTCGAGGGTTGTATTTTGGATCCGATCTTCGGGTCCAGCAAATTGACTGAGCTGTAAGGCTCTTATATAGGCAGTTATTGCCCAACGGTCTTCTGGGGGTACTCTCGATGCGTAGCTGAACATCCGACCGAAGCCGTTGGTTATAGCGCTGTAAAAGTATCCAACGGGGGCCGTGCGGAGGCGATCCACATGAAAGCTAGTTGGTTGAGGGAATCCCTTTTGGACTATAACTCCATTCCCGTCACCATTGTAGTTATGACAAGGAGCACAATATATGTTGAAGCGCTCTTGGCCACGATAGAGAAGTTCGATAGTAAGGTCTAACGGCACTTCGGTGAGTAGGCCGTTTTCATCTGAGCCAGTTAAATATGATACGGCTACCGCGCCTTCCGAACGGGAAACGGTACCTTCGATTAATTCGCGTGAAGAGGAACCATTGTCGAAATATGGGCTTTCTTCATAAACTTCTGCCTTCGGCTGGTCAAACATATTCATCCCGCAGCCAGTTAAAAGAAGGATTAGCGTAACGGTAGTTAGGAGGACAGACAGGCGCCTTGAAGGGGAACCAATCATTATAGGTTCACCTCGGATATGGCATTCGGGGCGGTTTCGTTTAAGAAATCTTTGGTACCCACCAAATCGAAGTTCTCATCGGTAGCTTCAATACAGAGAAAGAAGCGGTCACGGGTCGCGGCTTCGAAATTTGGGGTGTTGAAGATCGGGTGGTATGCCCTCGGCAGGCCGTTACGGCCTAGCATAAATAGCCCCGCTGTGAAGGCCGAGATGAGCACCGTGCACTCGAAGGTAATCACAACAAAATTCGGCCAACTATTTAAAGGCTTACCTCCTAGGTTAAGCGGGTAGAACTCTACGTTCGCGAACCACTGCATGAAGAATCCAGCTAATCCACCTAGAATTCCAGCCGCCAAAACTACCCAACCCAGGCGAGTCGGCTCCATACCTAAAGCAGCATCAAGGCCTTCTACTGGAAATGGAGTGTAGGCATCAATTGCGGTATAACCAGCTTTTCGGGCCATATTCGCGGCGTCTGTGACGCTTTCAGGTTCACTGTATTCGGCGACCAATCCATAAAGGGGGGATTTGAAGTTAGAGACACTCAATGTCCTGACTCCTTAGGTTGTTTGAAGTAATCGAGGCGGATATCTTCGAAAGAATCACTACCATGATGTTTATCGTGGTGAATGAGTTCTTTCATTTCCGTAGAGGCTATTGCCGGTAACAGGCGGATAAAAAGTAGGAATAGTACGGTGAATAAACCAAAAGAGCCAAGATAAAGCGACCAATCCCAAAAAGTTGACTTATAGTCTCCCCAGGAAGAGGGGAGAAAGTCTTTAGTAAGCGTAACGGAAATAATTACGAAGCGTTCGAGCCACATTCCGATCGATACGATAATCGAAATAATAAACAAAGCAAATGGACTTTGACGGACAGCCCTGAACCAAAGAGGTTGGATTGCAACTGCATTGCAAAGAATCAGTAGCCAAAAAGCCCACCAGTGGTCTGCTCCGAGGATTCGATTAAAGATCATATACCGTTCGAATTCCACCCCGCTATACCAAGCCATGAAAATTTCAACAGCATACCCATAAACGACAACCAGTCCCGTGGCCAACATTAATTTTGCTGAGTTATCAAGGTGGCGCATAGTTATGAGCTTTTCCAGACCGAAGGCCCTTCTTAGAGGGATGGCAAGGATAAGAACCATGGCGAACCCCGCGAATACGGCGCCAGCAACGAAGTACGGCGGCATTACGGTGTTGTTCCATCCAGGTACCTGGGCTACAGCGAAATCCATTGCGATTGTACTGTGCACAGATAAGACAAGAGGAAATGACAAGGCTGCTAGGAGTAGGTATGCCCTTTGATAGCGTTGCCACCCCTTTGCGGAACCATTCCAACCTAAACACAGGATGCTGTAAAGGAGACGTTGAAATTTACTTTGCGCACGGTCTCTTAAGGTAGCTAGATCTGGCACAAGACCAATGAACCAGAAAAGTACAGAAACACTCCCGTACGTGGCTATAGCAAAAACGTCCCAGTCAAGTGGGCTCCTGAATTGGGGAAAAAGTCCATAGGTATTAGGATAGGGCATCAACCAATAAAACACCCACGGCCGGCCCAAGTGAAGAATGGGGTAGAGTCCTGCGCACACTACAGCAAATATTGTCATGGCTTCGGCAAAACGATTTATCGAGGTGCGCCAAGGTTGGCGGAAAAGTAGCAAAGCAGCTGAGATCAAAGTTCCTGCGTGCCCAATTCCGATCCACCAGACAAAATTGATGATGGGCATTCCCCAGGCCACGGGAACGTTATTACCCCAAATTCCTGTGCCTTTTGTGATTAACCAGACAATCGAGACTAAGTACATGACCAGGAAGGCTCCTGCTATGCCAAAGCCTACCCACCACCACATAGGGGTTTTGAACGGCCCAGCTAGAACCGGGTCATTGATTACATCGTCAACATTGCCGTATGTCTGCCCGTTACCAATTACTCGTTGGGTCTCAACAAGGTCCCTGTCCCCGGAGGCTAAACCCATCAGTGGCTACCCGATTGTTTTGGTGCGAGGAGAGGATGGGGGTTGGTTACCTTCGCTAAGTAGCTTGTACGTGGCTTTGTTTGCAATTCTTCAAGCATTGTGTAGTTCAGCGGGGAGGTTTTTGCGATAGAAACATCGCTGGTAGCGTCATTAATATCTCCAAAAACAATTGCTTCCATGGGACAAGCGCCCTGACAAGCCGTAATGATTTCGCCGTCAAGAATTTTGCGATCTTCGTTGTCCGCCGTGATCCGGGCTTGAGAAATTCGTTGTGTGCAGTAGGTGCATTTTTCCATGACCCCACGGCTACGCACCGTCACATCTGGATTATTGGCTAAGGATAATTCTGTTGAAGTGGTATCTAGCTCAGCGTACTGCAGGAAATTGAAGCGACGTACTTTGTAGGGGCAGTTATTGGAACAGTAGCGTGTTCCGACACAACGGTTATAGACCATAACATTTAGCCCCTCGTGGTCATGTACGGTTGCGCCAACGGGACATACCGGTTCGCATGGAGCCTTTTCACATTGCTGACAAGGCATTGGCTGATGGTGTATTTCTGGGTCGTCAATGTCCCCGCGATAGTAGTTATCTACCCGGATCCAATGTAATTCACGACCAATAAGCACCTGCTCTTTCCCGACAATAGGTATATTGTTTTCTGATTGGCAAGCTGTAATACAGGCATTACAACCGTTACACACAGTCATATCGATTACCATGCCCCAAGCGTAGCCATTGTATTCGTAATCTGGATAAAGGTCCTCAGTGTGATGTTCGACTGGATGAACAAATGGTACGTGATCAGGATGTTCGTTAAGTTCACCGATTGTCCCAGATCGAATAATATGCCTACGTTCTCCAGTCCCATTCAGGTTCTGATGGACTTGTGTCGTCGCTAACCGTGCCTTGCCTTTGGCAAATTCGATTTGAACTGGCGCATCGAAGTTTTCGTCACCGTTAAGAAGAGAAAAGGCATCTACCCCTATGTTGTTACCGATCCGGCCGGCCTCCTGTCGACCGTAACCCATCGTTAATACAACTGTATCTTTTGCCTGTCCAGGCTGGACCCAAGCTGGAACCGTAACTGTTCGTTCGCCAACCGATAGGTTCAAAAGTTGATGACTTCTTACCCCTAATTCTTCAGCCGTCCTAGGTGATAAATACGCTGCGTTTTCCCAAGTGATTTTATTGAAGGGCTTGGGTAACTCCTGCAACCATCCATTATTGGAGTGTCGACCGTCCCAAATGGTCGGGTCAGGCCGCACGAGGATCCTTGTTCCCGAACTTTCAGGGAAATGCACTTCGAGAAGGTTAGGTTTTAAATCTAAACGCTTCGCGCTAGTTCCTTCAAGCGTTCCCGAATGAAGGGCCGAGCGCCAAAACGCGTCAAAATCTCCTGACACCTGCTGCTTCCAGTGGTCTTGGACAGTCTCGTAAGGCGTTGCGTTCGGTTTTCCTAATGCTGCTGCTAAAATTTCGAGATCAGAGCGACCTCCGTAAAACGGAGAGATCAAGGGTTGCTGTATCGTAACGGTCCCGTCATAGGCTCTTGAGTCGGCCCATGCTTCCAAATAGTGAGCTCGGTTGACATGCCATGTGGTGAGAACTCCAGTTTCATCCCGATAATCACCAAGGTGAAGGCTGAAGGGAACGGCTTTAATCGATTCTTTAAGACCCAATCCAACTGGGGCATTGTAGGCAGGATTCCCTCCTAAAACCAATAGAACCTGAACCTCGCCGTTGGAAAGTCTGTCACTCAACGCGTTTAGGGACGCAGTTTGGTCTACAGGGTTCACTTCCACCGGCTCGTGAATCGTGACTGTGTTACCAATATTGCCAAGTACCTCGTTTATGGAATGAGTAAGTACGTGTAAATCCGGTGATTGATTAGGTCCTGCCAATACCAAACTATTGCCTTTATTTGATTGCAAATCCTCCAGAACTGCTTCTAGGTAGGACTCGGTATCACTTGGAAGGGGGACGTCAGGAGCATCTATGCCCAAGCCCCGGGCGACATTAGCTGCAAAAGCGGCGATTTCCGAGGGGTTAAGCGGTATCCGATGGTCTGCTAAAGCCCCCGTTGGACTTGGAAAGCTTTCCAACTGGTAGAGGCGGTTCATTTCCTCACCAGCCTGTCTAATTCGCCTTTTGCGCGAAAAGTCTTTAGCGTAGCGTAGATTACCGGGGCCCTCATTTGTAAAGTCAAAATCGAAAGAAAGGATTACATCAGCCTTACTGAAATCGTGTTGGATGCTCACAGCTTGGCCGAAAGATGCTTCGGCAGCTTTGGTAGCTGCATCGTCGTGAGTAGGGTCATATTGATACCATGCTGCCCCTGGGTACCGGGAAATCACCTGATTCAAAAGGCTACTCAACGAAGGGGAGGTTACCGTTTCAGTAAGAATGGCCAAGCCAACACCATTATCGAGGGTCCTCAGAGCGGTTTCTAAAGCTTCCGTGAATTCAGCCCAGGTCCGCTGATCGCCGTTTTCGGAAATGAATTGACTGCGGTCGGGGTCATAAACTGTTAGCACGGTGGCTTGGGTCCGAGCGCTGGTCGCGCCAAGGCTGGCTGGATGATCGGGGTTTCCTTCTATCTTAGTAGGTCTGCCTTGGTGACTTTCTACAAGGATGCCTTCAGCATAACCACCATTATTGATAGCTGTGGAAAAAAACAGCGGTTGACCCGGTATCATTTCTTCCGGAGCTTTTACGTAAGGAACTATCTTCTCACTAGGTGCCCCCGGTCGTGCGCAAGCGGAAAGGCCGGCGAAAGCTAAAGAGGCTCCTAAAATCTTAAGAAAGTCGCGACGGTCTACGGCGCTGGCGAGAGGGGCAGCTTGCCGAGGGAATTCCTTCTCTAGGAATTCGGTAAATTCCTCAGTCTCACCTAGTTCATCCAGTCCCTTCCAGAAGTCTTTACCAGAACTCGACTCAAGCTTTTGCCTAATTAATGAGATGCTGGGTTCAGTGCTCATCGGTGACACGTCGAACACTGAGGGAGCTTGTCAGAGGCTATATGGTATGTCTTGACCAACTCGCCTCCAAGATCACGTTGATTGGCTGGGGGTTTATATGACATGTTGAATACCTCGCTACGGTGACGGACGAACTGCTCGGGCGTACGGTGGCAGTCGAGGCACCACCCCATCGTAAGCGGTTCAGCCTTCCAGATTCCGGCCATCTCGTCAACCTGACCGTGGCATGAACGACAACCCACGCCGTTGGCAACATGGGCACTGTGATCGAAGTACACAAAGTCAGCTAGGTCGTGTACTCGATTCCACCGGATCGGAGTATTGTTTTCCCAGCTCTCCAGTACGGTTTGTAACGCGGGAGCACCAACGCGTATTTGGGAGTGACAGGTCATACACGTTTCGGTGGGGGGAATGCTAGCCGTAGCCGCGATTTCAACCGAGGAGTGGCAGTAACGACAATCTAAGCCAAGTTCACCGGCATGAAGACTGTGTTCGAAAGCGACTGGTTGTTCTACTGGGACGCCAACCTTATTATTACTAGTTCTTGCAAAAATAACGAGCGTAATTACCAATAACACCGTAAAGATAAAACCGCCGATAACGGTCCATTTCGCAAAGGCATTAGCTATAGGTGGAAAATATTGCGGCATCAGGCGCCTCTACCAGTCTTGCAGACGAAATATTCGAAAGATAGTTTTGCTATCCACGTCCGGCCAGTGGAAAGGTGTTTACTGTTGTACAGACCTACCTCCAGGAAAGAGCACCTAAATGCAAGGGCTTTAGGCGCTCGAAGCACTTAAAGTGTTCTACCCCTTACAATTTAACATAAGTATTGCTGAAGGCTGGGTGGTATTTGACATTGCATTGGACGCATTTAATCTATACCTGACATGTATGAATTAAATTTAAAAAAGAATTAAACGATTAGTTAGCTAGTTTGATTTGGACTAGCCAGGCGGAAGAGGCGACTATAGGAGTTTGACGTGTCGAGAAACAGCTGGTGGAGCCTGCCGGGCTCGAACCGGCGACCTCCCGCTTGCAAAGCGGGTGCTCTCCCAACTGAGCTAAGGCCCCATAATACAGCAAGTGTCCAGACGATACTCATCGAGCAGAGTAAGTGTCAAGGTTAAACTTGACCTAAGCCACTTTTGCGAAGATCATTCTGCCCGTTTCGCTCTGCAGGTTTCGGGTCACTATCACGGAGACTTGCTTCCCGAGAAGGTCTTGCGCGGCTTCGATGACCACCATTGTGCCATCAGGTAAAAAACCGACGCCTTGTCCACGTGCCCGACCCTTCTGGGCGACAGCTACGGAGAGTTGGTCGCCGGGTAAGACTGGAGCCACCATAGCAGTCGCCAAAATATTCATGTTTAGTACTCGGACTCCACTTAATTGCGCAACTCTAGTGAGATTATAGTCAGTCGTAATTAAGGTAGTTCTGAAAGTGGTGCACAATGATACGAGACGATCGTCAACTGGTTTATTTTGAAGCTGATCGAAAGGAAACAGTTGAATGAAAGACGGTCCGCTACGGAATAGTTGGTTAAGCAATTCAAGGCCCGCCCGACCACGTTGCCGCTTCAAAGGTTCAGAGGTGTCGGCTAGATTTTGGAGTTCTTTTACGATGAAATTTGGGACTAAGAATGGGGGTTCTAAGAAGTGGGAATTGATGATAGCGTTTAGTCTTCCATCAATTAGGGCGGAAGTATCCAGGACCTTGCTGTCTGTTAATATTGGGTCAGAGGGGAACAATGATCTGTTGAGCGTTCGAATGAATGTGAAACGGCGAATCAAGGTTGCGTTCAACCAATAGAAAGCCAATATCAATGCTAGAGCTATTATTCCTGATCGGTAAGGGTCATAAGCATTATTTAGAGTCAGAATGTGATCTATGTAAACGGTACTGAGGAGCCCAAGTACTGTTCCAAGGAATACTGAGGGGAGGTCGATTTTGGTTCTGATGGTTGTTCTCGCCAAAATCTGGCGGGTAAAAAATTTGATCAACCGAAGCGTTGGTTGAGTCGACAAAGAGCCCAAAGATATGCCTACCAAAGTGATGTATATTCGACTGCTTGACGCTTCAATAACTCCGTTTTGAAGTAAGATACCCGAAAGCCAGAAAAACACTAGTCCTAGGGAGACGCTAGTAAAAATCGTGAGGACCAGACTTAATGGTGGCCTATGACTCAT
The DNA here is from genome assembly GCA_002707365.1 of Trueperaceae bacterium. NCBI lineage: Bacteria > Thermotogati > Deinococcota > Deinococci > Trueperales > Trueperaceae > Trueperaceae bacterium. Next base: position 21,897 of record PAMQ01000003.1, on the reverse strand, counting down.
CGATTGGTACCCCGTTTCCCCAAGCCAAAGTAATAGCTTCTGATACTGACCGAATTCCAGGGTGTTCTGTGGATTGGGTCGTCGGTGCAATTAAATGGGGGTATCCCGAACGTTCGGATTCCCTCTGGCGTTGGAGCATTTGTTTGACAGATCGGACTTCTCCCGCAAGCCCCACCTCTCCGACCACAGCCGTTTGGGCGGGCAATGATTTGCCGATTATCGCTGAATAGGTGGCTAATGCAACTGCGAGATCTGCCCCTGGGTCGGTAAGTCGAAGACCCCCTGCAACGTTGATAAAGATGTCAAGGCTAGCCAAAGGAAGACCGACACGGCGTTCAAGTACAGCTAAGACAACATCAACTCGCCTTGGATCTAAACCTTGTACCACCCGGCGAGGAGAAGGATGAGGCGTTTTGGAAGCCAACGCTTGTACCTCAAGAAGTAGTGACCGCTGGCCCTCCAAAGCAGCAAGCACAACCGAACCAGGGATGTCACCTCGACGTTCAGCAAGGAAGGCCTGAGAAGGGTTGGGTAAAGGAACAAGGCCTTCCGAGCCCATCTCAAAAACTCCCACCTCTCCGGCAGGCCCAAAACGATTCTTGAGGGCCCTTAAGATCTTGAAAGTCGATGCGGCTTCTAGGCTTAAAGTAGCGTCCACCATGTGTTCTATTACCTTTGGGCCAGCTATTCCGCCCTGCTTTGTAACGTGTCCGATTAAGACAAGGGTGGTATTTGTAGATTTTGCTGCTTGGGTAAGAATAGCACTTGCGTCCCGGACTTGAGTCAAAGATCCTGGGGTACTTCTGGTGTCTGCAAGAATGGACTGAATTGAGTCGATTATCACTAAATCTGTTGAAGTATTCTGGAAGTGATGGGCTAGGGCATGAGCGTTGATTTCGCGTGTTAAGGCTAGATCAGCTTTCACTCCGATTCGGTTAGCTCGTAGTTTCACTTGAGACAGAGATTCCTCTCCCGAGATGTATAAGGTCTGATGGCCTACTGAGGCTGCAAGGTCAGACAATTGAAGCAGTAATGTTGATTTCCCAACACCAGGCTCTCCGGTTAAGAGAAGAACACCCCCTGGTACCCAACCCCCCCCTAATACCCGGTCGACTTCAGGAATGCCGGCCGAACGTCGGGATGAGTCATCTACTTGTACTGTCGAAAGTCGAGTCAATTCGGACGGGGCCGAATTCATTTCGGCGATCCGGTTATCAATATCTAGAGCAGGTGTCTCAGCCCGGGGTTCCATGGTTCCCCATTCACCGCAACGAGGACAACGTCCTAACGGAAATGTTGATTGACTATCGCATTCTCGGCACCGATAAACCGTGCTCATTTTCGCCATACACCGAGCATTTTAACTTTTACACCTAAGAAGGTTTTCGGAGCATAAAGAAACAAACATTCAAAGTGAGAAGTCCCCTTGGGCTATTAGTAGCTAGAGGTGGGTTCAAAGAATCGGGACAGGGCGAGCGAAACAAAGGTCACCGTTTTCGACGTGAACCAGAACTGGGTCTTCGTTAGTTACGTTTAGGAGTTCGAGCGATAAGGGATCCTCGATATCAGTTCTAATTATGGTTCTCAGTCTGCGAACGCTGTCGCCTTTCGGCAGTCGTTCACATAAGAAATGTGCGACTTCAGGACTAAACGATATTTCGATACCCCTATTGGAAAGTTCGATTTTAATTTCCGCCAACATTTGTTCAATTATGTAAACGGTCTCGGTTTCGGTATAAGTTTTGAACACAATAATTTAGTCTAGTCGATCCATAAATGCGTGATTGAAAATATTTCTTAGGGGCATCTCAACGTCCGGCAGACCTGACTCTTGAAATCCCACCTTGGTGGCTGAGTTGAATCCTGAATTACTTGTCATGATTAAAATAGCTCGCCGAAAGTCCACTGTAGCGCCGAGTCCGTCAGTGAGTCTCCCGTCATCCAGCACCTGCAGAAGCGTATTGAAAATATCAGGATGGGCTTTTTCGATTTCGTCTAATAGGACGACTGAAAAAGGCTGCCTCCGGACAGCTTCAGTCAATCTGCCACCTTGTTCGTGACCGATATAACCAGGCGGCGCTCCAATTAGCTTAGAAACGGTGTGAGATTCCTGGTATTCAGACATATCTAATCGCGTTAGCGAGCGTTCGCTCCCGAAAAGCTCAATTGCTAATTGTTTGGCCAGATATGTTTTTCCCAAACCCGAAGGCCCAACAAAAAGCAATGATGCCGAAACACGGGTTCGACCGCCTAATCCCACTTGAGCTCTGCGGAGGGCAGAGTAAAGAGAAGCTATAGCGGATTCCTGGCCAATGACCTTTTCTTTGAGGCGGTCAAAAACGGTATCCAATTTGGCCGGATCCTTCTCATCGATATAAACGCCGCCCCAAGAACTCACGACTGCTTCTATGTCCTCTCGGCTGACTATTGGGGTTCCATCTTCAGTTTGTAAGACAGGCGAGCCTAAAGATTTATTTAACCTAGTTCGGGCCGCCGCCTCATCGATCAAATCTATTGCTTTATCAGGAAAATTGCGGCCCGGCATTGATCTTTCCCCGTAGCGAATTGCCATCTTCAGTATCGACTCAGGGATTGAAACAGAATGGTGTGCCTCATATCGTTCCTGTAACCCCTGGAGGATTTCAAAAGACTCTTCAGGGGTTGATTCCAAAACAATTATTGGTTGGAAACGCCGTTCCAAAGCAGCATCTTTTTCAACGTAGCGATGGTATTCGCCAATGGTGGTTGCGCCAATAATTTGTACCTCTCCTCGTGATAACGAGGGTTTTAAGATGTTAGCTGCATCTAAAGTACCTTCGGCGCCACCAGCTCCTACAAGGGTGTGGAGTTCATCAATGAAGGCTATTACCTTAGGGTTTTTCAGCTCCTCTATAAGTTGTCGTAAGCGCTCCTCGAATTCCCCTCGGTATTTGGTTCCCGCAACAATATTAGGTAGGTCGATCGAGAGTACACGAACAGCGCCGAGATTAGGTGGAACATTACCATCGACAATGGATTGGGCAAGGCCTTCAACTATGGCAGTCTTACCAACACCAGGCTCCCCAATCAAAACCGGATTATTCTTATTTCTTCGGGATAGTATCTGGATCACGCGACGAATTTCTTCAGCCCGCCCAATTACCGGATCGAGCTTCTTTTCGCGCGCTTCATTTGTCAAATCCCTGGCGTACTCGTCAAGGAAAGGTGTGGATGTTTCTTCCGTCTGATTTTTAGGGTCTGCTGCCGCAAGAATGCGCCAGCGAACGGTGTCTACATCACGAGTAAGTTGTTGAAGGATACGGTATGCAACCCCGTCTCCCTCCCTAATTATTCCCAGTAAAATATGTTCGGTGGCGATGACATTGCTTCCCAGGCTACGGGCTTCAGATCCAGCTAATTCCATTACGCGTCGAGCTCTGGGTGTAATAGCGGCCGTTTCGTTCCGCGGCAAACCGTCTCCGCGACCGACCATCTCCTCGACCTGGCGGCGGAACCCTTCTAAAGTGGCGCCAAATTCACCAAGGACTTGGGAAGCGGTGCCTGCCTCACGCATTAGCCCGAGAAGTAGATGTTCTGGCCCAATCATGGCGTGACCTAATTTAGCCCCCTCTTCGCGGGCAAAGTGAAAAACTAGGCGGGCTCGATCGTCGTAACGGTTCACAGGATCTCCACACATGTAAACAGCCAAGTAGATCGCAAGGCGTCTAATGTGTCATCGACAGGGATCAACATGATGTTATAGTACGCGCTCGACGTTGGTTACCAAAAGGGCATTTGTTACGTTTGGTTTTGGTCGCGTGGAGAAAAATGAGTAAACGTTTCGCGTTTTGGGGAGAGCGAACATGAATTTCCAAGATATCATAATGGCCTTAGACCGATTTTGGGCAAATCGAGGTTGTGTTATATCGCCACCCCAAGATACTGAAGTAGGTGCTGGAACGTTCGCATCGACCACTTTTCTTAAAGCCCTAGGCCCCAAGGCGTGGAAAGTAGCGGGAATTGCGCCGAGTCGACGGCCTGCGGACGGTAGAAATGGTGATAACCCTTATAGGTTTCAGTATTTTTACCAATACCAAGTAGTTTTGAAGCCCTCCCCCCTAGAAGTGCAGGAATTGTATTTGACGTCGCTAGCCGAAATCGGGATAGATGCAGGTAAACATGACATACGCTTTGTTGAGGACAATTGGGAAAGCCCGACCCTAGGCGCGTGGGGACTAGGTTGGGAAGTATGGATGGACGGGATGGAAATCAGCCAGTTCACATATTTTCAACAAATCGGTGGGATTGACAGTGAACCAGTTAGCGTTGAATTGACGTATGGACTCGAACGATTGGCAATGTACCTACAAAATAAGGATCACGCTTACGAAATTGTTTATAGCGATGGTGTGACCATCGGAGATTTACGCCGGGAATTTGAATTACAGCATTGTCAATATAATTTTGAGCAAAGTGATCCCGAATTGCTAGCCACCCTATTTGAGGCTTATGAAACTGAGGCGAATCGCCTTATTGAGCTTAAATTAGTCTATCCGGGGTATGAGTTTGTTCTGAAGGCCTCGCACGTATTCAATCTGCTTGATGCCCGTGGTGTTTTAGCCCAAACCCAACGCCAAAGTTATGTCCAACGAGTTAGACGAATAGCCGAGCGTAGCGCTAAAGAGTACTTGGAACAACAACTGTCGGAAGATGCGAATCGCTGATGTTACCTTTTCTGCTAGAGATTGGCACGGAAGAGCTTCCCAGTTGGTATATCGCCGAGGGAGCTCTGGAGCTAGCTTCGGGAATCAAAATGGTCCTTAACAAAATTCAGGTCAATCATGGTCCAGTTCGCACCTATGGTTCGCCAAGAAGAATCTCTGTACTTGTCGAAAGCGTTAGCCCAATGACCCAGGTACGGGAGGAGCGGCGGCGTGGACCCGCTAAAATAGCTTCCTTTGACGCAAAAGGGTTTCCAACAAGTGCTGCAATAGGATTCGCCCGGGCTAATTCATTAGAAGTTCAAGATCTAATCGTTGAAGAAACCGAACGAGGCCCTTATCTATTCGCTATTAAAGAAATGGGTGGCGAACCAACCTCTGAGCTTTTGGCTTCGACTCTCCATAACGTTATTCAAGAGATCCCTGCTCCCAGGAAAATGAGGTGGGGCTCCGGACGAACCTCTTTCATCCGTCCCATTCAATGGGTGACAGCTTTATTCGGGTCGGAGTTAGTACCCTTCGAAGTGGCTGGGATAAATGCCGGCAGCATTACTTATCGGCATAGGTTCTTATCTCCTGGACCAATTGAAATTCGGGATCCTCGAGATTATGTGCAGCTACTTTCGGAAGCCGAGGTGCTTGTCGATGTTGAAGAACGTCTCGAAGCTACAAAAAGGGAATTGAAAGCCGCAATAGGGAAAAGGAATTTAAAGGTAACCATTGACCAAAATTTACTTGACGAGGTTACGAATTTGGTTGAAAAGCCTTTTGGGATTTTAGGGGAATACGATCATTCCCATCTGGAGCTACCTGAAGAGGTCTTGCGTACCGTAATGATGAAACATCAGCGATTTTTTCCAATCAGCGGCCTAAATGGGCAAATAGCCCCCTTTTTCGCGGCTATTTCAAATAATTCGGTCAAAAATGTCCATGTGGTTCGCAACGGTTATCAGCAGGTTCTCAACGGTCGCCTCCAGGACGCTAAATACTTCTGGGAGGCAGACAGAAAATTCAAGTTGTTAGAGCATGCCGACAGGCTATCCGGGATCAATTTCCACAGGAAACTGGGGACAATTGCTGACAAGGTGGCCAGGATTCGTAGGTCAACAATTTCTGTCAGCAGAGTTTTAGCAATTTCCAAAGAGGCAAGGAAACAATTAGAGGAAGTTTTACCAATTTATCAGGCAGACTTAAGCACCGAAATGGTAGCGGAACATCCAGATCTAGAAGGCACGATGGGCAAAGAATACGCTCTCAGTGAGGGGCTTGAGCCGGAAATTGCCCAGATACTAGAAGAAGGGAGATTGCCTAAAGCGTCAATGAATCGGTTACCAGGAAATAATGTCGGTGCACTTCTTTCTGTAATGGATCGCTTAGACACGATAACCGGGTTTTTTTCTATCGGGTCAGGACCCACGGGCTCAACTGACCCTTACGGCCTCCGACGGGCGGCCGTAGCTGTAGTAAGAATTCTTAATCGGCAGGGGTGGAAAATACCAGCTCGCGATCTAATTTCTATATCAGCAGGCACACTGCGGCCGTTACTTAATAGCGAAAGCGAGGCAACTGTTGAAGAGGTGAGTCGATTCCTTCACGAGCGGATGGTATCGATACTTCAAGAACATGGGATTAAAACATCGATTACCCGCGCTGCGGCTGATATAAAACTGCCCGTCATACATAATGCTAGACGGGCCCTTCTCCTATCGCACTTATGCACGATAGGAGAATTTCCTGATCTTTTGGCTCTGTTTAAACGTGCTTCTAATTTAATTGGGGAAACCAATACTGATGGACAAATAAACCCAGCTCTATTTCGTGATCCTGCAGAATCGTATCTTGCAAAATCCTTAGGGCAATTTCGAGAGGCTACACGGGCGTTAATAGAAAAAGCTGATAAGGCATTTATACCTTGGGATCTGCAGGCAAACCTTCCTGACCGACCACAAGAGTTAAGTCACGAGATTAGCGGGATCCTTGCTATAAAAGAGCCGCTAGATAATTTTTTAGATAAAGTACTGGTTATGGCTGATGAGGAAGAGGTTAAAAGGAATCGACTCGCTCTTCTAAAGGAAGTCAAAGAAACCCTTTCCAGTCTAGGTAACCTTGAAAGGGTCGAAGGAGTAACCCTTTAGGAGTGCGCTGGCTTTAGCAAAGAAACAACCGTGATGTCCTAAAACATTAAAATGGTGCCGAAGGTGGGACTTGAACCCACACAGCCTCGCGGCCACATGACCCTGAATCATGCGCGTCTACCAATTCCGCCACTTCGGCATGGTCGAAGATTCGGAACGACAAGAGCGCAGTTTAACACAGAAGGTTTTGCATAAGAGAGTGTTTCCAGGCTTTCCATTCAAGAGGTATGTGAATGTTTTGAGGACCGTAACCTTGGTAAGAGGTACTAGGAGAGTCTGTGAAATCCAGCTCCGGTCGCTGCATCGATAATGAGCCCGCTATCGCGATAGTAGATAAGTTGAAAACAATGGGCTTGAGAGAGCTCAAAAAGCATAACGGGGTGTGTTTCCGGGACATAACTAATGATCCGAAGTCGAATGCCTGAGAGGGTAAACACTCAGGAGCCATAGATATTTAGGTAACGAAAACGGGGTTAAGGTGCAAGGCCGCTGTCCGAGAGTCGGGAAGGGGTCATTCCGACAGGCTTCGAATCGAAAGGACGATCGAGCCCGGAACGTGGGAAAGTGCAGTGGATTCCAAGGATCTAATTTTGGTGTCACCGCCTTGGAGGGAAGATCTAAAATTGAGGTACCAGGCAAATTAGCAGTGTCTCTGTTTTCTAGGATAGGCTGGAACATAGCCGGGTCCGTAAAGGAACATTAATCTAGGGTAGATGCCCGATAGGAATTTGCTTGGGAGAGGAACATGTTGGGGGGCTCTTCGGTTTAAGGTAAGCCAAAGCAGTGTTTACCGAGAGGATTAAGGGTGTCCAAACGGAGTAAAATCGGATACGTGAGCAGTCAGCGGGTACAAAAAGTTCTTGCTCGAGCGGGAGTAGCTAGTAGACGTAGATGCGAACAGTTGATTGAACAAGGAGAAGTTAAGGTCAATGGTGTTGTTATTGATCTCGGCGCGACAGTTGGAATTAATGATGAAATCACGGTTTCAGGTAAACCGGTCCTAAGGCGGAAAACCCATATTACCTACATGATTCATAAGCCAGTTGGAGTGGTTTCCACAGTAAAAGACGATAAGGGAAGGCCTACTGTAATGGATTTGGTGCCCCATGTCCGTGGGTTACACCCAGTAGGACGTCTTGATGCTGACTCTGAGGGTCTTATGCTTTTGTCAACAGATGGCGATCTTACGTACACTCTTACTCATCCTAAGCATCGGACTCCCAAGGGCTATAGAGTTTGGACGAGGGAAGGAAGTCTTAGTTCAAACGCTCGCCAAAAGTTGCTACGTGGCGTAAAGATTGATGATGGACTTGCAGTCGCGGATGAAGTAAAGATTCTTAAAGGTGGTTGTTTCATTACCATTCATCAGGGTCGTAACCGACAAATTCGCAAAATGTTGACCGTAATCGGATACACGGTTTCTAGGTTAGTTCGCGTGCGGATAGGTCAGCTAGTCCTTGGTAAAATAGGGGTGGGTCAGTTCAGGATTTTACAGGCTGATGATATGGAAGCAGCCGGGTATACTTTCGAGGGAAGTTAACTAGGTAAGGATAGGCAGAGATTTAGTCAATATTGTGGGGTGTTTAGACTGTGGGCGGAAAAGGTATATTTTCCTCTGGAGCTGGAAATGTTCAACTCGATCCCGAGGTCATTCAAACGCGAATTAAAGAATTAGGGTCAGCTATATGTCGTGACTATGCGGGCCAGAGCCCCCATCTCATATGTGTGCTTAATGGAGCATTTATTTTTTTAGCGGATTTGGTGCGCGCTATTGATGCTCCAATAACCGTCGATTTCTTATCTGTTTCTAGTTATGGTTCCCGGACGGAATCCAGCGGCGAGGTTAGATTAACCAAAGATCTAGATCAAAGTTTGAAAAATCGGCATGTAATTCTTGTTGAAGATATTGTTGATACCGGGTTAACGATGCAGTATTTGCTGAGATATCTGAAAGGCAGAGAACCGCTTAGCGTTAAAGTTGCTGCTTTACTATCTAAGCCTTCGCGCAGACTTGTCGAAGTCGGAATAGACTACCTAGGTTTTGAGATAGAGGATGCCTTTGTTTACGGTTATGGTTTAGATGCCGACCAGATCTATAGGAATCTACCGTTTATCACCAGCCAAAAGGCTTAACCCAAAAATAATGGAATCGACCCACCTAACGTCCTTGTCGAGGGGCTTCCCATATGGGGTGAAACTCGGCTTGGGTGGTGAGGTAGATAGGTCACTACAGCGAATGTGCCGGAGGATTTCTCTTGCCACATATTTAGTTTTCGCTGGCTGGTTTTCAGTATCAATGGCCACTGGTAACCCATTAGAAATATCAGTCCAGGTTCAAGAGCAAGTTCTAGCAGATGAAACATTCCCGGTATTTGTCACTGCCAACGCACTGGTTAGCGTAGAGTTAGAATACGGAGACGACATAAAAAAGGTTACGGCGCATGACTCGAGGACCTTGTTTTCCGGACAGCCTGGATTGCAAAATTTGACGGTTACCGCTCGCGACAATGCCGGTAATACAGTTATTGAAATTAGAGAAATTAACGCAATAAGAGCTCAAAAAGTCGAGATCCACGTTGCTGATTCTATTTATCGAGGAGATCCATACGTTATTCGTCTTAGTTGGGAGGGTTTGGGTGACCAGGACGCTTGGGTAGAAGCGGTGCAAATTCTGGCTGGAGATCAGGAGCTCCCGGTTTTTGTTTCTGGCACGTCTGGCTACGCTTTTGGCAGCATAGACCTGGTTTCCGATAATCGGGTGATCAGTTTTACCGGGAGGATTGTTGACGAATTCCGGGAAGAAAGAACCGTTGAAAAAACAGTCAGGATTTTAGAGTATGCCCACCCCGTACTTAATTTAGAATTCGGGTCAGGTAATTTAAATAGTCTGGACCTGAAGGAGAGGGTCATCGAAGAATCTCGATTAAGGAAAGATTATGGGGATGGACGGATCGACAGGTTATGGCAGAGTAGCTTCAGGGTTCCCGTTATCGGACCTATTACTGGAGCTTTCGGACAAGGCCGACGATACCCCGGATTACCTGAGATCTATCCACATTCTGGGGTCGACATTGCTGCAAAAACGGGCACTGAGATCCTAGCAACCAATTCAGGCGTCGTGGTTGAAACCGGGTTTTTCTCAATTAGGGGAGGAGTAGTTGTGATCGATCATGGGGCGGGTCTATCAAGTATTTACTGCCATCAATCTCGCATGTTGGTCGAGACTGGAGATTGGGTGAACCGGGGGCAGGTCATCGGGTATGTAGGGTCAACGGGGTTATCGACAGGCCCACACCTTCATTGGGAAGTGCGGCTTCGGGGAGTACCCATGAACCCCTTCAGATGGTTAGAGCTCGATGTTGAACATTGAACCCCCAACCAATGTATTACTTAATCGCTGGATTGTTTGGTGCAGTCAGCCAATTTAAACTGTGGCCAACAAAATTGGTTAGGTGGGACGTTATAGGCAAAATCGGTTTTGGCTGGCTTCTTCGAACAAGAAACTGCACGGCAACTTAATCGGGCACAGCTATACTGGTGGCATGGAACCATCTAGCTCGACCAACGTTTCGTCCCATATGTCCAATAAAGATTCTTTGCCTCGGGTGTTTTCCGGGGTGCAACCGACAGGTACCCTGCATCTCGGTACGTACTTAGGAGCTCTGAGGCAATGGGTAGCGTCCCAAGAAGAAAGAGACAATATTTTTTGTGTAGTTGACCTACATGCGTTAACTATTCCAGAAGCCGTAGACCCCCAAAAACTCCGCGAGGCGTCTAGAGTAGTTGCGGCGTTGTTTTTTGCAAGCGGGATTGAGCCTGACCGAAATATTGTCTTTGTGCAATCTCATCTTCATGAACATGCTGAACTAGCATGGATATTGAATTGCACCACGCCACTTGGATGGTTACAGAGGATGACTCAATTCAAAAGCAAATCCCAAACAACCGCTAGTATTGGAACAGGACTCCTTGATTACCCTGTTCTTCAGGCAGCAGATATTCTTCTATACAATACAGACTTAGTACCAGTAGGAGAAGATCAGCGCCAACATGTGGAGTTGACAAGAGATATAGCCACTCGCTTCAATAACCTTTTTGGGGAGGTGTTCCCCCTTCCGCAAGTGAGTATTCCTGATATTGGGGCAAAAATTATGGGAATGGACGATCCCACCATCAAAATGAGCAAAAGCTTTGATCAAGAAAGGGTCGGGCACGCCATCAACCTTCTAGATTCTGAGAAGGTCGTACGGAAGACGATTATGTCTGCGGTAACAGATTCGGGACGAGAATGTCGATTTAAATATGCTTCGCCAGGCGTTCTCAACCTAATGACTATTTATCGCGTATTATCAGGCTTAGCAAAATCACAAGTCGAAGCCGAGTTCGAAGGTGAGGGCTATGGGTATCTGAAATCTGCTGTTGCCGACTTGGTGCTTAACGAACTTGAGCCGATTAGACAAAAGTTTAACTCCTATATGGGAGATCCAGCAGAGCTAGACCGAATTCTTCACAAAGGAGCGCAACGAGCGCGAGAAATAGCCTGGCCGGTACTTGATAAAGTAAAAGGGGCAGTAGGCATAGGGTAAATGGGTTCCAAGTTCCTCTTCCTGTTCCTAGACGGAGTTGGGATTGGTCCAGATCATGAAGAGGCCAACCCGTTTGTTTTGGCCAGAACGCCTTATTTAACCAATTTAATTGGAGGTAAATTAACCAGGACTCTACTAGAAAGACGATGCCAGCGGGTACTGTTTGCAAGGCTTGACGCTACACTAGGCTTTGATGGGTTACCGCAGTCTGCAACAGGCCAAACTTCTTTAATTGCCGGAATAAATGGTGCGGAGGTGATGTCTGGCCATTACGGTCCCTGGCCTGGTCCAACCCTTAAATCAGCTCTAGATAAAGGGACTCTATTTTCTAGGGCTAATTGTTTTCGGGGTGGTGCTATTTTAGCAAACGCTTATCCTCCTTCGTACTTTAAGGCCCTCGAACGTCGTCGGTTCCGGGTAAATGTGCCCGTTTACGCAGCTCTGGCTTCGGGCGGAAAACTGGCTTCAATAAACGAATTGGTTGATCGGGAGGCGGTGAGTGGTGACATTACTCGTGAAGCACTTAGGAAAACCGTTCCTAATTTAAATCCCCTATCTCCTGGCGAGGCAGGTAATGATTTGGCCAAGATGTCACGGAAGCACACGTTTACGTTTTTTGACTTCTGGATGACAGATCGGGTGGGCCACCGAGGTTCCTTTCAAGAGGCTCTAGATATCGTCGAGAAGGTTGATAAGGTTATAGGTGGCGTGCTGGAAGAGCTTGGTCTAAACACAACTTTAATAATCTCTTCCGATCATGGCAATATCGAAGAAATGAACACAAGTCTGCACACCCGTAATCCCGTTCCACTAATTGTTTATGGGCCGGAGGCGGAACGGTTCAGGAATGCTAAGACCCTTACTGACGTACCGAAGATTATCTATAAAGTGTGGGGGTACCCAGGCTAGGTTAGTTTCCAGTTCTCTAATCTAATTTCCAGTTGGTTCCATCCGGACCGTCTTCAAGGATAATTCCCAAGTCGTGAAGGTTATCTCGAATCTTGTCGGCCTGTGCGTAATTTCGCTGTTGTCGCGCTAGATCTCTCTGGCCTATCAACATTGTTATTAGACCATCTAATCTAGTCGTAGCTATGTTCTGGTCATTGATTGGGGAGAGGCCTAGTATTTCGTAGAGGCCATAGTTGAAGAGGAATTTGGCGTCCGGAAGAGAATCTGAGACCCCTTTTTTTATAGCGCGGTTAACATCTCGCGCCGCATCGAACAAAACAGCGATAGCTTTCGGGGTGTTTAAGTCGTCCTTCATTGCTTTTTGAAAAGATTCAAGATGGGTCGTGAAGGGGTTCGACGTGTCGGGAGTAATCCCCTTTTGGTCGGGCGTTGATGATAGTAAGTTGTGGGCGTCCAATAGGCGTTTGAGTCCTGAAGATGAAGATGCTAGGGATTCTTCACTAAATTCTGAAACGCTTCTGTAATGAGAGCGAAGGAGATGGAAACGGATTTCAGACGGATGGTGATTTTCAAATAACTGGCTCAGGCTTATGAAGTGGCCTTTCGATTTGGCCATCTTTTCCCCACCAAGAGTTATCATGTTCCAATGCAGCCAAAACCGGGCAAAGGGCATACCGGCTCCACGAGCTTGTGCCAATTAACATTCATGATGCGGAAAGACAAGGTCAAGTCCACCTCCATGAATGTCAAATTCGTTGCCTAGGTATTTTGTGCTCATGACTGTGCACTCTAAGTGCCACCCAGGAAAGCCTTCTCCCCAGGGGCTGTTCCAACGCATCAAGTGCTCCTTTTCAGCTCGTTTCCACAATGCGAAATCTCTTGGGTCGTCCTTTTCTGTACGGACTTGTACCCGAGTTCCTTCTAAAAGATCTTCGGGATTTCTACCTGACAGCTCCCCGTATTGGTTCCATTTTGATACTTTGAAATACACACTCCCGTTACGCTCATAGGCAAGGCCACGATTAATAAGTTCTTCGGTAATAGCAATCTGTTCTGGTATATGTCCTGTAGCTCTAGGGATGACGTCTGGACGTTGTACATTCAATGCAGCCAGGCCATCAAAGTACAACCAGAAGTATTTTTCGGCAATCTCCATAGGCTCCAACTGTTCAAGTTTGGCCCGCTGGATAAGTTTGTCAGCACCACTATCGCCATCGTCAGTTAAGTGACCAACATCAGTGACGTTTGACACTAAACGGACCGAATAACCTTCAGACCTGAGCCAACGACGTAAAACATCAAAAATTACAGCACCACGAGCGTGTCCTAAATGAGGCTCGGAGTAAACGGTTGGGCCACAAAAGTAAATTCCGACCCGACCTGGGGTAATTGGAGTGAACACTTCTTTAGCGCGGGTTTGCGTGTTGTAAAGGACTAGACTCAAGATAACTCCTTTTATCCAGGGGCGAGCCTACCTCACTGTGCCGAGCATAGCTTGTGGATAGGGTCTAATTGGGAATTCTAAATTCCGTGTAGACACAACACTAAACGAGGTGTAGTTTACCATGCGTTTGTTACCTGCGGCTTAAGCAGGCCAAAATGACGGAGTGCCCGATCAGGCGTGTGCAGGCGCCAAATCCGATAAGTTCGCCGGCGGTGAGTTGGTGAAATAAGAAACACTAAAAAATTACAAATACCGTCTAATATCGTCTTGCGCAGCGAGTAAAGGGTGGTATGGAAGTAAGCAGGCTGAGGTTAAAGGATTTGGCCATAGGAAAAACATCTTTGCTCAATTGTTAAGGAGCCTTAACTAATTATTAACCTACGAACCGAAAAAAGGGTAAAACTTGATTACCGTGCTCCGAGCGTATTTCACTTACTTAGGGCTAATGGTTGCCCTAATAGGATGTTTTCCCCGAGGTGAGCTGGCTGCTTCGAATTTGCCGGAAATCGCCATTGCCAATGGGCCACGTTCTATAGCGCTAGATGGCCTCGCTGAAAAGGTTCAGGATCAAATAGGTCTTTTTCAACTCAAGGAAGTTCGGTTTTCTAGGCCAGCTTCTGTCCGGGCGAGGGAACGGTCCCACGCGTTTGGTCCTGGCCGGTTAGTTAATGATGCCCTTCGAATTGGTCGTAACATAGGCGCTGAGTTAGTTGTTCTGGTAGGCGTGCCAGACTTTGAACGAACCACACGTGAATATTTCAGCCTTGGGCTACCTAACCCTCTCCAGCAGGTTAGGGAAGTTAAGATCTCGCTCAGGTTGCAGTTAATAGTCATAGGGGTTGCGAAGGGGCGGATTCTTCGAGAGTATCTCGGTCCATTTATTGAAATGGACCGTACTGAATCTGCCACAGCACCCATTCTTCCTATAGACCAGGATCCCGACTATGTAGAGGTCCTAACGCTAGGCATCCAAGAGATTTCTAGCTATTTCGCAAACTGGTTAAAAACTAGTTATACCTTGACGGAGGCTAGCGAAAGTAATTACGAATAATCTCTTGGTAATCAACTGGAATACGGCCCTCTGTTATAGCTTTTTCAGGCGTCTGGACGTAATCAAATTCCGACCAATCCGATAAGGTGACGGAATTCTTTTCACCATGTACCTCGGTTAGACCACCACGATTATTTCGACTCCGAGAAGGTACTCCTTCTATAAATTCAGGGGTGAATTCAGATTCAACTTTCTCCCGTTGTTGGTTGCGTAGAAGTGTCCCGGTAGCCTCCCCAAGCTGTTTTCCTGGAGTGGAGCCATTTCCTGGCTGGTCGCCATCCAAATTTCCTTCCCCAGGCAGTGTTTCAACAGCGTCCTCTGGGCTTGCATTAGGTTCGTTATCGTTAGGGGACGTTTGACTAGGCAAGGGCAAGCCTTCTTGGGTATCGACGGATTCCTTATTGGTTGAATCGGTTTCATTATTTTGTCCAGAAACCACTGATTGTGTTTCCTGAAGGAAAGGTGCCGCATTTTCTGGGGGGTCAATGCCGGAGAGGCCGTCCGGGACTCCTTCGGGGTCGGTCGCGAGATCCTGGCTAGCGCTTGGGGGACCTGCTCCAGGTTCGTCTGATGAGCCTTGATCAGCCATTCCGGCATTTTCTAGTAAGTTGGTGGTCTCAGGAACAGGGGAAGGGGCTTGCGGAGACGTTGGTCCGGTGGTCGGATTTGGCTGAGATTGAGTCAGGTCTGTGGCGGCATTGCGATTAGAAAGGTTGGTGACGAAATCAGCAAGGATATTTTCGTCTGTAGGTTTTCCCTTTACACCTATATCGCTGCGTAGGTTAGATCTTAATGTGTCATGTTCGCTAGGTACGTGTTCTTTCGGTAAGTCTTGCCTGAGTTCTAATTCGGGGTCAGGATTATTCCTAAGGTATGAGCCGGGGTCGTCCGCAGTATGTAAGTCTTTGTTGGAATCTATATTATCTAGTGCATTGGTGGGAAAACGGATTAAGTGTTCGGTTGCTCCACCAGGTGAAGGTAAAAACAAAAACCCTATAGAAAGAATTAGAAGGGGTATCCACCAAGGTGGGTATCGGGGGACTTCAAAATTCCGGACCATTTCTTCTCGACGCATCCTAAGGCCCTTGATTAAATCGTACTTGTCGTCAGTTTGATTGCTATATTCCATAGCTGTTTCGTAACTCAAACCTGTTTGTTCGGTTAGCTTAGTCAACCCCCAGGAGGCTCGTTTCCCTCTCGGGAAACTCCAAGGGACGATCAAGCACAGTGCAAGAATTAAGGAATGTATAAGAAGAGGAGTCGCAAGCAGCCAGCCTAAAAGCGAACACGGCAAAATAATCGAACTGCAAATGAGTATTCGGATGTTAAAGAAACGAGCTAGAGAAAGTCGTTCGTGTAGTTTTTCATTAGAAATAATGCGGTTAATCTCGGTGCTAGTCCGGCGAGAGTCAGAAGTATTGATCATGGTTTATCTCAGGTCCCTAGCGGCTCACTCGCTCAAATATATTTTGGGAGTGTCGAGAATCTCGGTTGTGTTGTCTTTTTTGGGGCCATAATAAAAATAGTACGGTTATTGCAGCCATGATCCCTATAATTACGGAGTGTTCCCAGGTTGGAGATGTTGTCCCCTTGAAGGGATTCAGGAAATTTGTTTTAAGCCTTACATCGATAACTAACATCCCGACTATCACTCCAATTATTGCCAACGGCATTAAACTACCACTCCGTATGATTAGTAACATCGTACCCACCGCTAAGCCCAATCCATAAAACGCTATTCCTGTCAGTAAAGGAATAAATATAGTCGTTAATAGAGAGGTGCTCGGGAGGGTTGGGAAATACGACACCAATTCGAAGGGTAATGTTGCCAGGGCGAATATTAGGACCAATGCCGCGGTAGTTTGTTTTTTGGTTTTTTGGGAACCCGCACACGAACCCCCGTAAGCTAGGGCTATCAGGGTAAGGCTAAATAGGCGAACCTGGGTTACTGTGAACCATGAGTTGTTGAATAAGTGTCCGGCTACCTCCCACCGAGAATAGGTAACGAATGTAAGGATAGCCAAAATCAGAGCCAGGAGTTGAATGAAGTTTGCTTGCCTAGCCTGAGAAGCTATTGAATCGAACAGATGCATCTTCTTTAAGGCTCCTTGGAGTTTTCGTGAGGAGGCATAGAAATATCAGTTTCAGTGGGCAACGCGATAATCAGGTTTCGCCCAGCTAAGGCGAAAGCTGTACCCCTGGGTAAATGGTTTTCAAGGTCGAGATACAAACTAGGCGGATCTGTGGTCGATTTGTTCGCCGGTACCAGAGCAAACTCCGGTAACAATTCGTTGTCCTGCATTCCGAACCCATTGACATAGACATTGGAAAGACTCTCTGACCCTGTATTGATTAAGGAGCTCCCTTGCCAAACAAGGGGGGCCGGGGAAAGGATAGGCTTGGCGAAAATGGTTGTGCGCTCCCCCCGTTCTAGTGAGAATGTTATACCCCGCGGGCCGATCACATAGGATCGATCTTCAATCGGATGACCAACTAAGTCTAAGTTGAGCTCTCCTCGAGGGCGGTTATAAATTGAATGGAACCGCAAATTAGCCGCCAATTCTCCTCCACAGATTGTTAACGATAAAGTAGAAGTTAACCTGGGAGTTTCAGGTGGAAGAAGAACCCAGGCCCCTAAGGAAGATACTACTCCTAGGGCTAGTGTACTTATTATTGCAACAGCATTGCCTAACCTTAGAAGAAAAAGGGTTAACAAGCTATAAATGGCCAAAACTACTAGCAAAAGTAACCGAGGGGCACCGCGTTGGGCAGTATGCTCGATTGCACCTACTATTCTCTCAAAAAGTGGACCATCTAAACCGTTATGGACCGAAAGAAAAGTTCTAAATTCATCAGGTGTTTTACCGTTGGCTATGATCCAACCAGCGCCAAGCCGTTTTAAAGGGGATGTTGCCAAGAGGGAAAGATTGTCGTGGCTATTCGGTAAAGGGGTGTTAAGAATTACCTTTACGCCGGATGCTGCAGCAGCAGCAATGGCTTCGAGTTGTGGAGGTTCAGAAGTGCCATCTATAAGTAAAGACCTAACACCGTTATATGCCGCTAGTCTTTTCGGTAGTCGGCCGGGGTCTGTTTCTAGGACACGGGAGGACGAGTCATAAAAAGACCGCCATCTACCAGGGTGAACCGAAACGATGATGTCCAGGGGAGAAGATGATCGTTCTTGTGGGTTAAAAGACCCGCTAGCGAGTGTGTTCTTGCCGGACTTAATTAACCAACTAAGTTGTCGCCATGTGGGAATGTATAAATCGTCTTCAAAAACCGAAAGACCGTTACCGCCGGGTAAACGTGCCCGGTAGACCATCGGGAGTTCTCCCGTCAGAAGAGAGCCCTGGTCAATGTGAATCTCTAACTCTGCTTCATTGATGTCCCGCAATTCAACACGGACCGGGTTCCATCGACCGCTAACAAATTCTCCAGAAAAACCGAGATCGAAATGGACAGTTGGCTTTTGAGCATAAGAAAAGGACAAAACCAGTGTTCCCAACAGGATTGTTAGAACGGGTGGCAACATAGGCGACTAAGTATACAGGCCCTAATGCAAAAGCTTAGGATGCCGGAATTTAGAGTCGGAAATAAATCAAAACAGTTTACTGCGGCAGCAGGCGTTGGAAATCTACAACGAGGCGCTAGTGCTCTGGGCCCAACGTCGAGGTGGAGATCCTAATCTTACGGGGAATCCAATTTGTAACGGGAACTAGGGGGTTTAGATTTTGTGGAGGGCTTCAAGAAATGGTCCTGGAGTAATGTCTCCACCAAGAATATGTTTCAGAGCCAAGGCAATATGATGGCCTTGAATGTCCCGAAGATTTAGAGTCATTGACCCCAACCGAAGGGCTTGGCCGCGTAGTTTCGAAACTGCTTCCGGCCCAAGATCAACGACGGTTAAATGGGGACCTAGGACGTCATCTGGGATTTCGAACTTTGGCTCAACGCGAACAAGCAGGTCGGCTTGTTCTAGGTAAGCCCGACCTAGGGGGTCGTTCGAGGCTCTAGCGATAGTTATAGTACTCGCTGCAAGTCCACCAAGAATAGCTTCGGCCTCGGGACGGTTTTCTCCTAGTACAGTCAACTGAGCTACGCCGATACTAGAAAGGTCCCGCGCCACTGCTCGAGCAAGCGGATTTGATCCAACCACTACAGCTTTGGCTTCTCGGGCATCCCAACCTTCCTGACGCAAAGCCGCGCTTAAGGCACGGCCGTGGTTGTATTCCCCAATCAATCCCCCTTGAGTGACTGTAACCGTATCCACAGCTTCTGCTTCTTGGGCGTCAAGACTACTTCTGCTTACGTGAGGGAAGGCTCCTTTCTGCATTGCTTCGTCAAACACCAGCGCCCCAGCAAAATCGAGAGACGGTAAAGAGTCCAGTATCTTTTTAATCGGGCCGGGAGGGACAGGATGGAAGTGGAAGCGCCGTTTAGAGTCCACATGATTACGAAGCACAGCTTCTAGTTCAGGTTCAGGACCAACTACGGCGACAAGGTGCATGTTTCAGTATACCGGTCTGATGGGTAAGGAGAAAGTCAAGTTTGGGATAAGAAATGCTGCGCTACATTGGGCCGAGGGGAGATTTTAATATAATACCGGTTGTTGGGTAGCTCCTGAACGCAGCTGTTGGTGTGCTTTTGAAGACCCAGCTAAACATTCCCTGGTAGACCGAGGTGAAGAATGCACGTTGTTTTGCCTGATGGCAAAAGATTAGATGTTCCCAAAAACTCAACGGGCGCAGAAGTCGCCCTTACTATTGGGCCTGGTTTGGGCAAAGCAG
Organism: Trueperaceae bacterium; assembly: GCA_002707365.1. Lineage (NCBI taxonomy): Bacteria > Thermotogati > Deinococcota > Deinococci > Trueperales > Trueperaceae > Trueperaceae bacterium. The sequence goes on along the minus strand of PAMQ01000003.1, from coordinate 2,285 downwards.
CACTCGGTATTGTGGTTAATGGGGAACTACGCGATCTTCTATCAGAAATTCCTGAGGGTGCAAATATAAAAATAGTCACCACCCGTGACCCAGAGTCCATTGATCTTATGCGGCACACCTTGGCTCATGTGATGGCCCAGGCCGTAATTGAGTATTTAGTCGCTGAGGGAGAGGACCGACCTTCGATACGATTGGGTATAGGACCGGTTATAGATGCGGGATTTTACTATGATTTCGATCTCCCACGGAGCCTAACCACACAAGACTTGGAAGAGATCGAGAAGCGGATGCGTCGCATCATAGCAGCGGACCTTAGTCTTGAGAAATATTTTGTTGAGAGAGATGACGCTTTAAGAACATACACGGAAAGGGGAGACCCATTCAAGATAGATTTGATTGAGAATATTCCAAATGATGTACCAATAACCTTTTACCGCCAAGGAGGGTCTGCGGGGTTCACTGATCTCTGTCGAGGACCTCATGTGCCAAGTACCGGAACAATAACCCCACACTTTCGGCTAATGTCTATCGCCGGTGCTTATTGGCGGGGGGACGAACAAAACACTATGTTGCAACGCATATACGGGGTTGCCTTCAAAGAAGAAGAAGCTTTTGACCAACATCTTTGGCAACTCGAAGAGGCCAAAAAACGGGATCACCGTAAAATCGGTACAGATTTAGATATTTTTGTCTTAGATGAGGACGTGGGACCGGGGTTACCGCTTTGGCTTCCCCGGGGCGCGATTTTGATAGAAGAAATAGAACGACTGGCAAAGGAAGTTGAGTATTCCGCTGGCTATCAACGGGTCAGGAGTCCTCATCTTGCCAAAGAACAGCTTTTCCTGAAAACCGGTCATCTACCGTATTACCAAGAAGACATGTATCCACCTATGCAATTGGAAAACACCACGTATTTTATTAAACCGATGAATTGTCCGTTCCACCATAAAATCTTTGCTGCTCGGCCTCGTAGTTACCGAGATCTTCCGGTTCGTTTGGCAGAATATGGCACCTGCTACCGGTACGAAGATTCTGGGGCGTTAATGGGTCTGATGCGGGTACGTAGCTTGCAGATGAATGACGCTCACATTTACTGCACGGAAGACCAATTCGAGGAAGAATTTTTGCAGGTAATACAGATTTACTTCAAGTACTTTGAACTGTTTGGAATAGATGATTATATCATGCGCTTTTCCAAGCACGGTAAAGATGGCTTAGGAAAGAAATATGTCGATAATCCGGACCTGTGGTTGAAAACCGAAACAATGGTACGAAATGCGATGCAGTCAGCTAACATCAAGTTCATTGAGGTTGAAGATGAAGCAGCTTTTTACGGGCCGAAGATTGATGTTCAGATTAAGAGCGCGATTGGTCGGGAATTTACCTTGGCGACAAATCAAGTTGATTTCGCCCAACCCGGCCGACTTGGGCTTACTTATATCGATGAGCAAAATCAAAAACAAGTGCCACTCTGCATTCACCGTGCACCATTAGGTACCCATGAACGATTGGTTGGGTTCCTGATTGAGCATTTTGCAGGTGATTTTCCACTTTGGTTAGCCCCAGAACACGTGAGGATAGTCCCGATAGCTGATCGACATAGTGGTCCCGCTGAAAAATTACGTAAACAGCTTGCGAAGGCAGGTATAAGGACTGAGGTCGATAGTCGTAGTGAACGGATGAATGCGAAGATTCGAGATGCTGAAATCTACAAAGTGCCTTATATTGCGGTACTTGGTGACCGCGAAGTCGATAATGAGACGATCAGTTTTAGGAGTCGTAAAGAACCCAACAGAAACGATGTACCCGTTACCGTGTTGATCAATCACTTATCAACCAACATAGGTGCGAGAGTCCTTGAAATCCTTCCCATTGATTAGTTAGACCGGGCTTGAGGCGCTGGGAAGGATTTCTATAGACTTCAGACTTCATGACGGTTTGTTTTCAGCGTAGTGGATTACGTCCAGTTCAGCGTTGTGTAATCTTATGTTCAATAAATCAAGTCGCTGAAGGGCGTTTGTTCTGTTTTCCATAACCTTATGCTGATTAGCTAGGTATTTAGTAGTGTTAAGAACCGGGCAAAAAAAGTGTGTACTATTGACTTAGGACGCCCGAGGGTCGGCATATTTGATTAGCTAACCATCAAAATCTCTATTGTTTCGATGAGATCTGGAGTCTCCCCAGCTGGGGAGTTGGGGTCGATGCGGGTTAGGTTGGTGAGAGTATCTTCTCCTTCAATCACCGTTCCGAATACGGCGTGGCGATTATCTAACCAGGGTGTTGCA
>PAMQ01000002.1 GCA_002707365.1 Trueperaceae bacterium | reverse complement strand
AGGAATTTTCGTAGTTAACGACTACCTAACGGATTACCCTGAACTGACCGTACGATGGTGGATTGAGGACGCAAAAGGCAACAAACTCGAGGAACACGTCATTCCTTGTTCATGCCCAGAAAACTCACTCGTTAATGTTGGTGATCTTGAATGGACAGTACCAACTGACGGAAACGCTCCCTACCAAATTAATGTTGAAATGACTGGACCTTCAGGCATACTATCCACTAACGATTACGAGGTGAAAACAACCTCAAACCAAAACAACTAAGACGCAGACTTGTGCCGTGCAACCATACCTAATTGGTACTTCATAATTTTTAGATCTTTAAAAGCTGTTCCTGTTGCATGTTGACCAATGATTTTGATTGTCTTATCGTGCCCTTTGAACTCAACAGGTTAGCCTTTAAGAGTTATGGGTTTTGGCTCCTTTGTAACTTAGGTAGCTTGAATACGACCCACCACACATTACCCCTAATGAGATTTTAGCCGAGGCATCTCTGGAAAATACTTAGCGTCCCCTAAGCTTTTTCCAGATATCAGAAGTTCTGCCGTAAAAGCTTTTTTAATCCTGTCCCAAATGCATTCATCTTAAGCCCAACTGCTGCATTATGATTACGACCCATTAGATAAAAAGGAAGGTTAGTAAAGAGGGTAACCCTGCAATAGAAAGAGCCGCAGAGACAGGCCAATATATTTTTGGCAGCCACTTCGGTCGGTCTTTCCCCAAGATAATCCGTGCTACTTCAATAATCCCTCCAAAAAAAATAAGAAACGGCATTAAACCCATAATTACAAACAGAGTAGCCCCTGCCTCCGTCTCGGTTAGCGGCATATCTGGAGAAACCAAAAATACGAGGAATAGTAAGCCTAAAAGGAGGCTAACAGCAAATAACACTAGTGGCTTCATGTTTCCTCCTGACGAAAAAGGATAGCCCAAAAATAGGTGTTAGCGAGTTAAACAGACACAGTCTTCTTCTAATGGTATCTTTACTTACGATTCATTTGAAATGCCTTCCCTAGCATTGGTTAAGCGCTTGCTGGAGAATCTAATAGCAATCCGCCCGCATATAATTTCCCCTACGGGCAACTAGTTGGGAGGATTAATTAATTGATAAAAATGGGAAAACTACATCATGTGAGTGTTGTTGTCAACGACCTAGAGGCCTCACGTCGTTTCTACGTTGATGTGTTAGGAATGGAACAGGTTCATCGTCCCAAACCATTTGATTTTAAAGGGCAGTGGTTTCGTATTAACCAAAGTTATGAAGTCCACACAATCCATACTTCCGACGCCACAGCGTCATCTGGTGACCCACAAAACACTCCGAAACCGGGGCGAGACCTAACGTTTTCCCGCCACATTTGTTTTAGCGTAAGCAACGTAAAAGAAGTACTACAAACCCTGCAACAAAACGATGTCGAGATTGCTGAGGGCCCAAGAGATCGTGGTGATGGAGCAACACAAATATATTTGTATGATCCAGATGGTCACCTCATCGAACTCGTTTACGAGCCTTGGGACTGGTGATTACACAAGTTCTACCAAGGTAACCCCCAAAAACGTTTAAGCTAACCTAGAAGATTACTCCTAACTTAACGTTCTCATCCGGGTTATTGGCAATTTTTGGATACTCTACTAAAAGTTCATCGAATTGAACGATTGGACGCACGATCGCCTCAGTATTGAGTTTATCCCCTGCGAGTAATCGCAAGGCTACATCAAATAATCGGTCCTCATCCCAATTTGGATACTCTGGGTTAGGTTCGCTACATGATCTCGAAAACACAATCTTTGGGATATTGAAGTGCGCTTCTGCGCCGAAATCCAGGCCTGCTGGATAGGCGCCAGGCCATGCCCCTGCTACGACCACGGAATTATAAGCAACACCACGGAGTGCGGCTTGTAATGCCAGGTGACTTCCGCTGTACTCTATGCACACGTCAGCGCCCCGTTTGCCAGTCGCTTTCTTAATCTCAACACCAGCGTCACAATTTGTCGGGTCAAGCACAATGTCAGCCCCAACCTGACTCGCTACTTCACGACGAATTGGAAGTGGATCAACTGCAATTACCGGGTAGGCTCCTGCCAACTTAGCTAATTGGAGAGCAATTAGTCCAATTGCTCCCATTCCGAAGACGGCTACGGCGTCACCTAAACGAACGTTACCGTCACGAATTGCTCCAAGGGCAAAGTCCACAGGGTCAAGACAAACCGCATCCTTCCAAGTGGCACCCTCAGGAAGGTTCCTCACGGTGCTAGCCTGCCATACGTGCTCTTCACGGAAGGGACTGTGACGAAACACGGTCTGGCCCACCTCAAAGCCACTAACGGCATCTCCAACTTCAATAACTTCTCCAACACAAGTATTACCAAGATGCATTGGGAAGCTAAACATTGGCCGATCGGACCGAAATATTTTCCACTCAAAATCATAATCGCCCCGAGGATTTCCATAACCTTTAAAACCCGACATTTCGCTTCCTGTTTTAGCAGCAGCGAACGTCGATTTAACTCTTATTTCTTCCGGCTGCAAATCAGGACTTTCGTAATCCCTAAAAGCAACTTTCTCTTGAGCTGGGGCAATTAGTTCTCTTGGCATAATTTGTAACGACCTTCCTAATGTGACTTTAGCAGTGATTATATCCGATGCTCGGGTCTACCTTAACTACAAATCAGTAACACCTTAAAATTTATACTTGCACATACGTTAAGTCCCATCATTTCCGTTCCGATAACTGGTATCACATCCAATGCGGAATAGTATAGTCAAAGTCATTTTCATGATACCAACTCTACTTTGCCAAAAATGATCTCCTAAACTGGAGCTGTTTTTCTAGGGCATCAATTAGTTAAACCCGCAGTCATACATGGAATACTTTTAACGCGTCCCACCGAATACACTCTCCACTTCATCCCAAAGATCATTCGTGACCTGCCAAAGTCCCCTCTTGTGCTTAACGGCATCTGGGGGCCGTGCACCTAATAGTAGAATGGGACCATCAAATCCAGAATCCAATGCAATTTCTAGACAGTGCCTAAATTCTGCACGATCAATTATTCCGTTGTCGTCACAATTTGCCCAAGCATGTATCGACGTTGCTCGGGGCATCAGTTTTGAAAGCGTCAAATATTTATCTGGCCCGCTAGCATTACCAAAATCTGCGACCAATCCATAGGAACGCTCAGAGAGATCTATAATCTCTAAGAGGGTTCCTGGAAGTTGATTCATGTTTTTAAAGTTTTCTGTAGCTGGTTCTAAAGCCAATGAGTTTGCAAAATCCGCCAGTTCGCGGAAAGCTTTGACGCTGGCGCCAATGGTTTCAGCTGATGGGGTCGCTGCCCCAGGAACGTACCTAACGCCTGTCGCTCCCAGTTGGCTTGCTACTTCCATCCAACGTTTGACAATTTCGATTTGATCCCGGGACGCTTCAGGATCCGGCTTACATAATTCACCTGAGTCTATGAGCAACTGGACTAGTTCTACATCGGCTTCTGCCAGGGCCCTTTTAAGTTCTTCCAAGAAAGTAGCGTCTATGCTGGGAAGATGAAAGTGACAAATATCTATTGTTTTGATGTCATGAGAAGCAACTTCGCGAGGAAGACTTAGAAGGTCTAGTGAGGCTGAGGTAGCTACGTTCTTTGGAATAACCTTCTTTCCGTTAGGGTGAAGCTCATTCCACAGGCATCCAAACGCTTCGTGAAAAGTCCAAGACGACATCGCTACTTTCGGCATATAACCCCCTTTTTTTCATAACTGCATCATACGCGTAGTATTGATTAAATTTAGGCTTAAGCTAGAGTTATTGGTTGCTTAAGGGCACCTACCTCGTTGGGAAAGTAACTTATGAAGGTAATGACTAATCTAACCACAATCTCATCCGGAGAAGCATTGTTGCCACTCCACTTACATTATTAGGCCATCTGCTGTCCTGTAACGGAAGGGTGCCTCGCCTGTCCTAGCAAAGCGCAGTGAGTATTTTTGAACTTCGGAAATTGATAAGAGGGCCCATCACCTAATCTTCCATGTTGTTCAAAAGGACTTGTGGTTGGGGATTTCTGTTTTTTATTACTTCGATCTGCAAACGTGTGGTTTAGGAGAGATTCTGACGGAACAGCCTGAGTGCACACCTCTAGGTTAATAATTTGGCTTACAATCTTTAGTGTATGTTACCTCCCCTTTACAAATGCGGCCATAGGCACATTTAGTATGGGCGGACCTAGGCTGTCTGGTAAGCTAAAACTATTTACTGTATCTAATTATTTCTTCGTTGCTAACCTGCATTGACCGAGATCATCAAACAAGGAAGGATTCGCGAAAATTATGGCACACCCACCTACTGTTCTAATCACTCAAGAGTGGTTCCGAAAGCAAGCAGGTCCACATGTTGACATTCTCAAGGCTGCTGGTTTTGCGATTGCGTATCCGCGTAATCCACTTATAGCTAGAGGTAATCTTAGTGACCAGGAAACTATAGACGAACTGTCCGGAGCGCAGGCTATCCTTGCCAGCTCTGTAAGATTCTCGGACAAAATTCTTTCCCAGCTTCCTGACCTTCGTGTAATCGCTCGTACGGGTGTTGGATATGACCGTGTCGACATTGCCTCTGCTACCCGTAACAAGATTGCCGTGACTATAACTCCAGCCGCTAATCATGCTGCTGTTGCTGAGCATACATTGGCTTTGATACTTGCAGTGACTAAACGCATCGTCCCGATCGATCAGCGAGTACGGGCCGGGGAATGGCCAACACAAGCCAACCTCCCTCTACGAGGAAGGACCTTGGGAATTTTTGGATTAGGCCGTACTGGTCGTAGCGTAGCAATTCGGGCTAATGCCTTCGGATTGAATATCATTGCTGCCGAAAAATACCCTGATATTGATTTCGTGTCCGATAACAACATTGAACTAGTTGACCTCGACACCCTATTAAAACGATCTGATATTTTGACCATCCACAGTCCTCTGACCGATGAAACTAGGAGGTTATTCGATCATTCGGTTTTAATGCGAATGAAAAAAGGAAGCATCTTAATAAATACCGCTAGAGGCCCACTCGTCGATCAGGATCACCTTTTTGAAGCCATCCAATCGGGTCATCTTGATGGGGCGGGCTTAGACGTGTTTGAGCCCGAACCTATTTCAAAGGAACACCCGCTTTTGGGGTTAGATAACGTTGTGGTTAGTTCTCATAGAGCTGGCATTGACACATTAGCTGTCAAAGAATCAGGAATCGCAGCCGCTCAATCAATTGTCGACCTACGGCAAGGTATTTGGCCGGAAGAGGGTGTGGTTGTGAATAGCGATCTTCGAGCGTCCTGGCTCTGGTAGTAACTAAGTGACTCGTCTCACTCCCAAAAAGCCAGCTTATGTTTGTTGCAATATTTTGGTTACCTGAGAACTATCGTGATAGGACGGTAACGTATCTAGTTTGGTACAGGACAACGCAGCTGCAGCATTAGCGAAGCGAGCAGCATCAGCCAAGTGTTGTCCTCTTGAGAGAGCAACTGCTAGTGAAGCATTAAAGGCGTCACCAGCCCCAGTTGTGTCTACTACCTCGGGAATCTCAAAAGCTGGTACAAGAGTAATATCATCACGAGTAACGCATAAACTTCCCCGTTCACCTAATGTCAATATCGCTGCCCCACAACCGAGGTCCAGAAGTTTTTTGCCTAATTCGTCTTCATCAACGGGTCCGTCATCTGTTAAACCTAGGCACACTCGGGCTTCGGTCTCGTTGGGAGTAATTACGCTCACGCTAGAGAGGTCTTGATCGAGCAGATTACAAGCTGGCGCCGGATTGAGAATAGTGGTCAGATTCCGTTGAAAACCGGCTCGCATAGCGTATAGCGCTGTTTGTAGGGGTATCTCGAGTTGCGTCAACACAACCGTTTTGTTTGTCCATGAACTTGCGGCTTCATCAATATCGGAATTAGATAAGGCGGCATTTGGCCCGCTGTCTATACTGATTATATTCTGACCATCGGGTGCAACCATAATGAAGCCAACTCCAGTGGCTGAATCCTGGTGGTACTTTAGGTACCTATCGTCAATACCTTCTTTTTTCAGCAAAGTCCGGAAGGTAGTACCGTTAGCATCATCTCCCACGCGGCCCACGAATCCCGTATGCGCTCCAAGGCGTGCCGCTTGAACTGACATATTTGATCCTTTGCCTCCATGGGTTTGAAAGTAACCACTACCGTGTACAGTCTCTCCCGTATTTGGTAGCCGTTCTACTTCCATCACTAGTGCTACCAAATAGCTTCCCACTACAGCTACGTGGCCCTCTTTAGTTACAGTGTTTCCTTGTGTGTTTTCCACTCCTGTCATCATACGATCTTCTAGTGCCACCTGACCTATAATGGCTATAGCACCTTGGTCTGTTTGACTTGAAAGTGAGCAATCATGTCGACCACAAATGAGAACACACCAACTTATCTACCCGGTCATCACCCTCGCGCTAGATTAATGAGGATCGATTCAGCATCTATCTTCAAGCGTCTTTATTTACTTGAACGTTGTTTGATAATTAGTCAAGCTGGCTGGTTGCCCGGAATTGCTTCGTTCAGAGCCAAGACAACCCTTCCCCGCCACATATGGCAAGACACCCAGGTAGCTGATGATCTTCGGGAACGAGTCTTTGAATTGCGATATCCAAAACGAATGTTGGAAATTGATGATGATGCTCCTCTCGTTGAGATTTTTCAACAAGCGTCTCACGCTCCGAATCCTGGGGCTTACCTCCTTTTGCTAGCTCAAGTCCTGAAACCAGCCCTACTGATTGCCTATCGCGATTACGTTAACCAAGCGGATGACCTTACTGATGGGACAATACAACGTTCATTAGACCTAGCGATCTCCGAAAAAACCATTCAGATAAGGGAATTGCTTGAACTGGCTGATGAAGAACTAGGCGCTCACCAACAAGACAAAGTTACTGCAAACCGTTGGGTGGCAGCCTTTCAATCTAGACTGGATGAAGTTGGCGGCCTCTCGTTAGAGAGGCCGAAGCAGTCAGACACGATGATGATACTTGAGGATAGTCGTACCTTCCAACTGGCGGAGATCCCAGCGCGAGATAAAACGTTTGCCCTGTGTCATTACTATTGGCCCGATATCATCGATCCAACGTTCGCTTATGGAGAAGGAGTAAACCTACAACTCAGAAGTGCTGTGAGCCACTTAAATGAAGTTTGGGCTGTCGAGGTTGGTGGTGCAATTCTTCACGCCTTCGCAGATGATTTAGATTGGGAGTTCATTCGGGATGCAGCACGATGGACCTTTGATGAAAGTCGGCATGTGCGTATGGGATTCGAACGGCTCTGCACATGGGGTTTCGAACCAGGTGAAATGCCTCTCGGAAGCTACATTTACGATAGTGCCTACGGGCAAGATCCTATTGTTCGTATGGGTATGCTTCACTATTTTGAAACAAAAAATATTGGCAAAAAAGTAACTCGAGCCCAGGCGTTCGCTGCTTACGCTGACGGTATGAGTCAGCATGATATGGAATTTGATTGGGCTGATGAAGCCATCCACGCTAATTACGGTCGGCATTGGCACACAGTTCTACGTGAACAATATCCAGACCGTATTCCTGAGATGCAGCAGCTGCATGAGTATTGTGACGAACTAGTTGCCATTGAGGTTGCGAAAGCAACCAAAACCGAAAAACTACAAATTAAGGAAATCGCTAACGCGATGCTTGCAAAAACATTACTTCAGCACTAACTGATCTCCAAGACTGCTAGAGCCTGAATATCCTTCTTAGGGAAACCTAGATTTAGAAGCAGATTTTAAAGATAAGGTGCATATCGCCTTAGCGCTTCTACTAATCAGCAGTCTCAGGGCCATTAATCTGTCTAAATATTGGGGGGGTCTATGCTGCCGGAATACGACACTATTCGGCCGATGGCCGTGCCAATACCAGTACTATTCTTGTTCTTGCGCCCTGTCACTTTCAATTCCAACTTGTGTTCACCATCAGGAAGGCCTGTGATCCACACTGCCGTTGCCTGATTAGCTCTTTCCCAATGAGGAGGATGATACATATCTCTCTCCTGCACAAGCTGTCCGTCAATCCAAGCTTCCAAGATTCCTTTATCATGGTGAAGGTCGCCCTGTACGTACAGGGTATTCCCACGGAATTCTACCGTGACGGAGTCACCAGGAGTAGTAGACACTAACTGCTCTTCTGCTCGTTCGTCTTTTTCCCAGGAACCGTTCCAGGAGATGCGTGAATCACTAACTTTTAGTGCATCTACAACGAAAAACTTTGGGAAAGAAACTTCGGTTTCAGAAACATAGGTATAGGGCTGATTTGGAATTTGTAGTTCCTCGCCGGCATCTTTACCGCCATTCTGAATGACGTTCTCAATTGCTAATCTGAAACAAACATCGGTAGCTGACAAAATTGAATATTTCGTGTGGTTATAAACCCGATCCATATATGGGGATATCTCTTCTATAACTCGTTTTGGGAAACGTTCATACCCAAGGACTGTCCCGATGATCCCGCCTACGTTAGCGACGTTACTATCAGTGTCTTGACCTGATCTATTAGTAATCTCTATTGTTTTGAGGAAATCACGGTTCCCATATAAAAGTCCGAGGGCTACATAAGCGCCGTTAAAGTTCGCCTGAATATTAAATTTACCCTCGTTCTCCGTAGGTCCCCAGGGACACAAGTCGTGATTCCACTTTTTCTCGATCTCTCCCCACGTTGCCCGCCAGTCAGTAGGGTACTCCACATGCCATCCCAATACGTCATCTATTATGCGTCCACAGGCAGAGTCAGCCGGAACAGCTTTTCGACCTAATTCTACTATCTTCCTGGGATCGTCTTCAAAAAAGGATGCCGCATACATGGCCGTAAAGAACATTCCCCCATATATTCCATCACCGTGATTGACGACCCTTCCTTGTCGTCGACAAAGATCCTGAGCTACCTCTGGCATTCCGGGTGAAATCATGCCTATGTAATCACATTCAATTTGAAAATCAATGTCGTCCGCATGAGGATTATAGTAAGGGTGTCCAGCATGTTCTGCTGGTATGCCTTCGAGGAGATTTTGTCTAGCTTGACCGTTGGCGTGCCACACTAAGTACTTCCCCTCTCGATAGGGTGTCGCAAAATCTTCAGGGGTGGCATCCAGACCTTGTTCAGCGACTACTTGGAGCATAGCCATATTCATGTAAAGGTCATCCTCGTTTACTAACCATTCTCGTAGGTGCAACTCCTGAACATCTACGTTACCTTCAAAGATTTCGCCGGTATATTTGAATTCAATGGGTTCTCCCATAGCAGCACCGTACGACTTCCCCACCCAAGCCCCTAATATCTTGTCTTTCAACGCATCTTTTTTTAACCGCAGCATCCGACCATCCTCCGTTTAGTAAAACTTGATTAGCTTCTTTTCTATCATTTAGCTTTGATTAAAATCAGCATCAGATCCTGATTTGTGCAGTTGTTCCGGATTTCCTTAAGGTGCAACTATAAAACAAGTTTCGTAAGAAGTTTTCAGAAAAAACAATCGCTAAAGGCAGAAGTTTCCATGCTTATGCCAATTTGGCCGGGCATTACGGAACCTCTTTTCTAAGTCAATCTGTCCTTTCTACTAACTTGCTTCACAACCGGGCTGGGGCTTGCCGTTACCTCAACGAGTGATCTGGGGTAGCTGATTTAAAAGCAGGAAGCGCCTTTAAGAAACACACCCACCCCAGATGATTCACCTATGAAGTCGTATCTTTGACGCACCGGAAACCAATGGTGCCGCAACGATCAAGTCCAGGATACATTAGGAGTATTTTCTCATGGACGTCGTTCCTTTGGGCTCCGCTAGCGTTATACCAACGGCCTTCTACAACCAAATGACTTCCACCCTTTAAAATGGCGAAACGCGTGTGCCCATCATCCCTTTCGCTTTCTGTCCCCTCCCAAACGTTGCCCGCCATGTCAAGACAACCGGCATTACTGACGCCACCTGGAAATTGATCTACTGGAGTTGTATCACCGGTACCGCTGTTACACAGGTCAGGCGCAAACTGATCTCCCCAAGGCCAAACGCTAAACCCTGCTGCAATTTGCCATTCACCCTCTGTTGGCAACCGTTTTCCTGCCCATTTGGCATAAGCTCTAGCATCGTCTAAATCTACCCAAATAACCGGATGTTTTTCTTTGCCAGCGGGAATGCTCCAGAGCCACGGTTGACTCGCCTGTTCTGCATCTTGCTCCCAGTGCCTCAAGAAATTAGTGACATCCGTGGGAACATATTGTGATTCTTTTAGGAATACTTGGAATTCAGAGTTAGTAACTTCGGTCTTATCCATCCAGTAACTTTGTAAAGCCACCTGTTGGGGTGGGTGGTGCATATCATGACGTGTTTCTATGCCACCGTAACAAGCGCCCTCCATTATTGCCGAGGCGTTGTGCCTTACTGTCAGTTCAACTTCTCTTCCCTCGACGAAACACATACCCGAAGGATCTTCATCTGGACCAGCTAATTCTGATCGTCCGACTTCCCGAAGGGTTAAATCACCAAGCGTGACTCGATCCCGTATGACGCTAGTCGATGGAGAAGCTTTTTCTGGCGCTAAAAGTTTTAATTCCCCCGGCGTTGATACTATACAACCTGCCTCTCCGGGATTCATAGTCAGGTTTAGTTGGTTATTAGTGTCTAGTGTTTTGATTTCCACACCATTCCATAAGTCATAGTGTCGAAACGATCTTCCGTCTCCTGTTTGGGAAGGAAGTTTAATAACCGGTCCGGTCACGACATCGTTAGTAATGTTCAACATCGTATGCATTATGCTGTCACCATCGTGCCACCGGTGGGCTACCACGTCTTGAGATAGGGTCTCTACGTACGGTTGCCAGTTTTCATCTTGGAACGCAGTTCTTTGTCGTTGCAAAAGCCTACTACAGCGCCGAATTAAAGCTCGATCCGCATCGTTCCAGGGGTTCCACCAACCGAAGATATTTTCCCAAATTACGTTACCAACACCATGGAAGAACGACCGATGAAGCATATTCTGGTGGTCCAGTGAATCTCGATCTATTGATCTGAATGAAAACCTAGGTTCTAACCAACGGATTGTGAGTAATTCTGGCGGTTCAACCGCGTTCTTCTGAAGCCAGGATCCTGTAATCGACCCGAGAGATTCCAAGCCAGGTACTCCTTCAGGATCAAACACAATATCAGGGTTGGCTTGTTCTATGGGCCCCCGAAACCCAGGGTCATCCGACCCCATAGTATCGAGGAAAATTCCATCAGCCCCAATAGCGTGAATGATGCTCCCTAGGGCTTCTGCATCTGCTACAGCTGGCGCTCCGCTGCTCTCTATACGCGAGCCGCCACTATCACGGCCTTCTTCTGGGAATCCCCATCTGTATCCTCGTGGATCTGGGTCACCTGCTCCTGGTTCCCGGCGAGTACTAAGGTCCCAGGGATTGTAATTCACAAAGACTTTAACGCCCCGTTCGTGAGCCCGGTCAGTCAATTTCCTTAAGCCCTCTAGGCCACCGGGCATGTCCCGGTAGAAGTCCATTTGATTCCTACCATCTATGCCCAAACGGGGATACGATTGCCAGAGCAGAATGATATCGTAACCACCGAACTCCTTCTCGCCATCGTCTAAAACTTCATCGATTCGGTATCGTTGTTCTTCGCGATCGTAAAAACTTGTGTCGTACATGAACACAAACGCTTCTGAATAAGCACTGCGGTACCAAGCTAAACCTTCCTTTTCGAATGCCGTCCGATCTATGGTTGCTCGCAACTCAGCACGTTGTTTCTCGAGATCATTTCCAGTAGTGCTTTTTCGTCCTACGTGTTCCGTGAAATCGTTACTAACTTTAGTATGATCAATCATCCAGGTATTCCTTTCCTTCACCACTTTTGGGAATCGCTTAAAACCTAGCTAATCAAGAACCTAAATTAGTTCACTTCGTAAAGACCAAAAAGAAGACGACCTGAAAGTTAATGACTAAACTTTCAGGTCGTCTTCTTTTTAACTAACGAGTCTCAGGTTGCTCGTTAGTTTTCAGATCTGATGAACCACTGGTTACTATAATGGTTCAAATCCCCACCCCATTCGATCCAGGGCGGAAGCTCGGTTGGCAAGTTGCCAATGTTTGGTTTAGCAAGGAACACCATTGGTAGTTCCCCAACTGTCCCGATAGCATAGGTATTATCTGAAAGGAACTGGTAGTACTCTTTGCCTAGACGCGTGTACTCTTCACTACCGAAGACACTATCCATAAGTTCCAGTCGAACATCTAGTAGCCAATTGATTTCTGGTGGTGGCTCTTCGCCCGGCATTTCTCCACCGTAATCATCTAGCGTCTTAGTACCAGCAGCCAAGGCGTATGTTGCTTCGCGCCAACGCTCNCAATGTTCGTTTCTGAAACCGATGGTGTCTTCACTGATCACGGTTCCGTACATCTCACCATTAGGTTCGCGTTGAGCCCAAACGTCCCAATTCATTTCTATCGCCCTTGTCGCTGAGGCGGCTATGCCAACTGGTCTAATTTCCGACTGAACGCCTATGTCAGACCAGTATTCCTTAACTAGCTCGTGTGTTTTTAAAGCTGCTCCGGCGAAAGAACCTTCAACGAACTCAACGACTATGGTCAAAGGTTTGCCGTCCAACTGAATGCGGGTACCCTGAGCGTTACGTCTAGTTAACCCCAGGCCGTCCAACAGTTCGTTGGCAAGATCAGGATCAAACTGCGCGTAGGCGGTACCCCATTCCTCTTCGTAAATCGAGGCCATGGATGTAACTGACCACTGTTGAGGTACAGCGACACCAGAGTAAAGAACCTCGTTGATTTCATTCCGATCTATAGCGACCGACAGAGCCCGACGGAAGTCAGCGTTAGTAAAGAGAGCTTTTTTGACTGGGTCGGGATGACTTTGGTTCGGGTAGTAGACTACCTCTCCGGAGGTAAATTGAGGAATAAGATTAACTTCATAACCAGCCTGTTCCTTATTCTCCATATAGAGGGTGTAGTTATCGAATGATGTACGTAGGTAGGCTAAGTCGGCTTCACCAGAGACTACTTTTAGGTTGAAGGTTTCTGGATCAACAATGGTGGAAAGAACCGTGTCTACGTAAGGAAGCTGCTGTCCCGCGGCGTCCACTTGGTGGAAGAACGGGTTACGCTCGTAGAGCTTCGCAGTGGTTGTGAAGGTTAAAGGCTTCCACTGTTGGGAAGTCGGTTTATTAGCATCGTTAAGGGGCCGCCAGTAGTAATGCCATTTGAAGGCTTCCTCCCAAGATGCGAATCCCTCTTCCTTGGCAACTGCTTCAGCGTTCTCGTTGAAATCAGGATGCCAGGTTTTGAGGTAGTTGCTTGGGTTGAACAGCGTCCATTCGCCACCCCGCCAATGAATCATGTCGAGAAGAGCGCGAGGACGTGGGGCTGGGAAGTTAATGATCACCGTGTGATCGTCCGGCGCCTCAACTGTAGATCCCTCGGGATAAAGGTGAATCTGCCACCCATCATCGCTTAGGTATTCACGCTTAAACGTGAAGTCCTCGGAAGTGAAATCGTCTCCGTTGGACCATTTCATTCCTGGACGTAGGTACAGCTCGAATGACGTGTTGTCATCCGACTGCTTGTAGTCCAAAACAATGTCAGGAATAAAGTCATTGTCTTGTGTCATTAGAAGCGCAAGTGGCCCGCGAGCTGGTTCTTCCGTTAGGGCGTTCCAAGGGAAGTTATCCAAAGCGAACACGTTGAATTGCCCACCATGCTCACCAATCTCTTGAGTGACTGGGTACACCATGGGTGTATCGGGAAGCCTCTCCCCAAGCGGTGGCAGCTCACCAGCAGCTACTTTTGCGGCATCATAAGGCGACTCGATATACTCTTGAGCCACCCCCATACCGAAGAAAACTGTTCCGACCACCAAAGAAGCAGCCAGTAAAGTTGTCATCTTTAATCTCACTTGTATTTACCCCCTAAAAAGTTCCTCAATAACCTAAAACCGCGAAAATCTGATGGAAATAATGAAAGCGTCTCAAACCACAACTGAGCGAAAACCGCCAATAAAAAAGACGCTTACCGCTTGGTCAGGTGGTCCATCACCTCCACTACTCACTATCTAACAGATTACCGTTATGCACAGGATATCCTAAATCGAGGGACGCTGTAAACCATAGAAGAGTTAGAAATGACAGAAAGTCACGAGCACAGACAAGCTAATCAAGAACCTAAACTGGATTCCGACTGTTTCCTATAGGGCCCATAAAGACGACAGAGCCAGGCTTAAAGGTATGAATTACCTCCTAAGGGTACTCCGATTAGGTCACTTCGTAAAGACCAAAAAGAAGACGACCTGAAAGTTTAGTCATTAACTTTCAGGTCGTCTTCTTTTTGGTCTTTACGAAGTAAACTAATTTAGGTTCTTGATTAGCTAGGTTTTAAGCGATTCCCAAAAGTGGTGAAGGAAAGGAATACCTGGATGATTGATCATACTAAAGTTAGTAACGATTTCACGGAACACGTAGGACGAAAAAGCACTACTGGAAATGATCTCGAGAAACAACGTGCTGAGTTGCGAGCAACCATAGATCGGACGGCATTCGAAAAGGAAGGTTTAGCTTGGTACCGCAGTGCTTATTCAGAAGCGTTTGTGTTCATGTACGACACAAGTTTTTACGATCGCGAAGAACAACGATACCGAATCGATGAAGTTTTAGACGATGGCGAGAAGGAGTTCGGTGGTTACGATATCATTCTGCTCTGGCAATCGTATCCCCGTTTGGGCATAGATGGTAGGAATCAAATGGACTTCTACCGGGACATGCCCGGTGGCCTAGAGGGCTTAAGGAAATTGACTGACCGGGCTCACGAACGGGGCGTTAAAGTCTTTGTGAATTACAATCCCTGGGACCTTAGTACTCGCCGGGAACCAGGAGCAGGTGACCCAGATCCACGAGGATACAGATGGGGATTCCCAGAAGAAGGCCGTGATAGTGGCGGCTCGCGTATAGAGAGCAGCGGAGCGCCAGCTGTAGCAGATGCAGAAGCCCTAGGGAGCATCATTCACGCTATTGGGGCTGATGGAATTTTCCTCGATACTATGGGGTCGGATGACCCTGGGTTTCGGGGGCCCATAGAACAAGCCAACCCTGATATTGTGTTTGATCCTGAAGGAGTACCTGGCTTGGAATCTCTCGGGTCGATTACAGGATCCTGGCTTCAGAAGAACGCGGTTGAACCGCCAGAATTACTCACAATCCGTTGGTTAGAACCTAGGTTTTCATTCAGATCAATAGATCGAGATTCACTGGACCACCAGAATATGCTTCATCGGTCGTTCTTCCATGGTGTTGGTAACGTAATTTGGGAAAATATTTTTGGTTGGTGGAACCCCTGGAACGATGCGGATCGAGCTTTAATTCGGCGCTGTAGTAGGCTTTTGCAACGACAAAGAGCTGCGTTCCAAGATGAAAACTGGCAACCGTACGTAGAGACCCTATCTCAAGACGTGGTAGCCCACCGGTGGCACGATGGTGACAGCATAATGCATACGATGTTGAACATTACTAACGATGTCGTGACCGGACCGGTTATTAAACTTCCTTCCCAAACAGGAGACGGAAGATCGTTTCGACACTATGACTTATGGAATGGTGTGGAAATCAAAACACTAGACACTAATAACCAACTAAACCTGACTATGAATCCCGGAGAGGCAGGTTGTATAGTATCAACGCCGGGGGAATTAAAACTTTTAGCGCCAGAAAAAGCTTCTCCATCGACTAGCGTCATACGGGATCGAGTCACGCTTGGTGATTTAACCCTTCGGGAAGTCGGACGATCAGAATTAGCTGGTCCAGATGAAGATCCTTCGGGTATGTGTTTCGTCGAGGGAAGAGAAGTTGAACTGACAGTAAGGCACAACGCCTCGGCAATAATGGAGGGCGCTTGTTACGGTGGCATAGAAACACGTCATGATATGCACCACCCACCCCAACAGGTGGCTTTACAAAGTTACTGGATGGATAAGACCGAAGTTACTAACTCTGAATTCCAAGTATTCCTAAAAGAATCACAATATGTTCCCACGGATGTCACTAATTTCTTGAGGCACTGGGAGCAAGATGCAGAACAGGCGAGTCAACCGTGGCTCTGGAGCATTCCCGCTGGCAAAGAAAAACATCCGGTTATTTGGGTAGATTTAGACGATGCTAGAGCTTATGCCAAATGGGCAGGAAAACGGTTGCCAACAGAGGGTGAATGGCAAATTGCAGCAGGGTTTAGCGTTTGGCCTTGGGGAGATCAGTTTGCGCCTGACCTGTGTAACAGCGGTACCGGTGATACAACTCCAGTAGATCAATTTCCAGGTGGCGTCAGTAATGCCGGTTGTCTTGACATGGCGG
>PAMQ01000001.1 GCA_002707365.1 Trueperaceae bacterium | reverse complement strand
CTCGTCCCCAAGGCGCATAATCGCACCCTTACCAAACTGCTTTTCAATTTGCATAATGGTGGCGTCTAAAGATTCTTGTCTTTGATGACTCATCGATTAAACCTCCTAAACCTATTCTGCCGAAACCCTACAAACTAGTATACCTTAGTTTTTAAGGCACCAGGCTGATTAGGAAAAAGTTCACACTATCTCGATTTCGTAAAAGGCCTTCGGGCGCGAATCGTTATGGGCCAACCCTCTCTTTTCGTGGTTTACTATGGCGTGACTGAAACCTCACCCAACCCTAATGACTACCAGAGGGCTTCAATGCTGATACTGCTGTTCCGTTTTAGGGGATCTAGAAAGTTGGTCGCCTCGCGATTGATGGAAGGCCAAGATTTTTGGGCAGAACTTAAGCTATTTCTACCAATTTTGGAGAAACACTATAAGGGTCATGAAGTCAGCATGGTTGAAATAGTTAGTTATCAGGCTGGCGGCTTTTATTATGATCCGTGGAGAGACGGATTGGAATACACTCAACTTTACCAAACTGAAAACTTGGCCTCTCCCGAGCCAAAGAGCGATTCTACCAATGAAGTTCCCAACAGATATAGTGGTGTTCCTGAACCAATTTAAATCTGAAACGTCGAGAGATTTGAACTCGCCGCCTTCGTGCAATCACAAAAACCTTACCCAATAACCTACATTTATCGGAAACCTTAAACGTTCTACCGTTCAATGAACAGAGCTAAGAAAGCCTCCATCTGCGAAGATTGTCTGTCCGGTAAGATAACCAGCTTGTTGAGAGGCAAGAAACACGCACACGGCCGCAACCTCGTCCGGCGACGCAAACCGTTTTAACGGCACAGTCGCCTTGAGGGTTTCCATCGCCCTGCCTTCGCCAACTACTTCCCCAAGCCGTTCGGTAGCCGTATACCCAGGACCAACTCCATTCACAGTAATTCCTTCACTAGCGATCTCATTAGCCAAGGTTTTGGCATAGCTGGTTACTGCCGCACGATAGGCATTGGATAAGGCTAGTCCCGGCACAGGCTCTTTGACAGAAATGGAGGTAACGTTTATGATCCTTCCCCAACCCTGCTTCCTCATGGCAGGAAGAGCCATCCTAGTGAGCCTCACGGTCGACATAAACGTTAAATTAAATGCTCCTAGCCAATCTTCTTCCTCTAACGATTCAACGGTGCCAACCTTTGGCCCCCCAGCATTGGATATGACTATATCTGGACTCCCAATCAGTTTCTGGGTCCGTTTGAATAAAGACTTTATTTGGTCCAAATCACTGATATCGGCGGCTTCGCCATAGGCATAGCCGCCTTCTAGCCTGATCTTCCCAACGGCCTCCTGAAGCGCTTTCTGGTTTCGGGCATTTAATACTACACGGACACCCTCTGCCGCCAAACCCTTAGCTATAGCAAATCCGATTCCCCTTGAAGCCCCCGTTACCAAAGCCGACCGCCCACTAATCCCGAGTTTCATGGCCCTATTCTATTCAGTGTGTGTTAACTACGGATAGATGAGGGCACCATATTCGCCGATTTTAGTAATTTCACCCAAGAATGGTCACGATGAACCACCCTGCTAGAAATCTAGTAATATTTCTATAGGTTTTTCAAATACTTGCAATTTCATTTACATAACCCTTGGGACCGCATCCAAGTTTCGTAAAAAGGGCGCCTCGGGAAACAGCAAACCTACTCCGAACTATGGGAGTCGTAAGCGACGGGGGCGGTGATCCTTATTGACGGTTTATAATTTTCGAACATCTCAATCCACAGGACACCCCTCGAGAATTGCACAAGGTACAATCACTTGTGTTCGTTTTTCAAGCACCCAACTTGATCGCATTACCATCATGACCGAGTTACTTGCAGCGACTTTGATAGTCATATCCGGCTATTTTATCGGTACAATTCCAGCTGGCTACATAGTGGGAAGAATCTGCGGGGTCAACATCACAAAATTGGGGTCAGGTAATATTGGAGCTACAAATGTTTTACGTTCCCTGGGAGTAGCACCGGCATTAGCCGTAATGATCATCGATCCTTTAAAAGGGTTCATAGTTACGTTTTTACCTCAATATTTTGGTATGGGGCCGATCGCGGTATCCGCTGCGGGGTTAGCTGTTGTTTCAGGTAACAACTTCAGCCTTTTCTTGGGACTCAGAGGTGGGAAAGGTATAGCTACTACATTCGGGGTCCTGTTAGCAATCAGCCCAATGGTCGCACTTTTAGGTTTAGCTGTAGCCTTAATCACGATTGCACTTGGTAGGTTAGTATCTTTAGGTTCCTTGGTAGGAGCAGTTTCGGTACCCCTTTTCTTTGTCGCAACCGGGAATTTCCCAATCCCTTATTTGATACTGGTAATAACCCTTACTACCTTCGCATTCCTCCGCCATCAAGATAATCTAGCCCGCCTAGCAACTGGCGACGAACGCCGGTTATCTAGAAGATCACATAGAGAGAGGTAATGACTCATGATCGATTTCCTTGTTATAGCTCCGCATCCTGATGATGCCGAACTCGCTTTAGGAGGAACACTAGCACTTGCTAAACGGCACGGGAAAACGACAGGGATTATTGACCTTACCCGAGGGGAAGCCGCTACCAAAGGAACCCCAGAAGAGCGCGCGACAGAAGCATTAGCTGCAGCAAAAGTATTGAAACTAGATGCACGAAGGACCCTCAATTGGCCGGACTCGCGCATAATGGATACCGAGCATCGCCGACTTGAACTTGCCCAGGTTATACGGGAATTACAGCCCCGAATAGTAGCCGCACCTCACCATAACGATCGGCACCCGGATCATGTAGCCGCTTCCGCTATCGTACCAGCAAGCTTACATTTGGCTGGCCTCATGAACAGTCCGCTTTCTGGACCACCCTTCAAGGCGACTAATCTTTTTTACTACATGTTGAATGGTTCATTCGAGCCGACTCTGATAGTTGATGTTAGTGAGACTATCGAGGCCTGGCAATCGGCCGTCACTTGCTATCAAAGCCAATTCACAGGAGAAGCTGCGTCTGCAAGCGTAACCCCCGACATCTTCCGTCGTCGTCGAGGCCGAGCTGCGTATTGGGGAACCTTTATCGGTACCGATTACGGGGAACCCCTTTGGACCAAAAGCCCCATAAATTTCAATCCTTTTTAGATACGGTAGGTTTCTGCTAGTTCCGAACCGCGCTTTTTGGTTTGACCACCCAAGTTTGATTTACTACAGCTATTCCTGCCAAAACAACAATACCGCCCACGAGGGTTAGCGGACCAGGAATTTCATAGAGCAACAACCAGGAGAATCCAAGGCTAAACACGGGTACAGCGTAAAGGAAAGTCGCAATTAATGATGCGCTTGTCCTGGATAGGGCAAAGGCTAACAGCGAGTACGCAATGGCTGATGGAAATATTCCAGCATATATGGTGGCTGCGATGGGTCCCATGCCGTAAGACATGAAGTTACTGGCAAAACTTGGTAAAAATATCATTAGGGGAATCGTCCCGGCCCAAGTCACGAAAGCGGTAACTTCTACTGGCCGATACCGTGACAACAAACTTTTCTGGAGAACAAAAAACAGTGCGGTAGAAACTGCGGACAAAAACACTAACCCAGCGTAAATATTTACCCCAATGCTTCTTTCTTCACCGAGAACGAGAAGGATAACCCCAGAAAAACAAATTGCGCTACCGATCCACCTATATCGACCGAATTTTTCTGAGTACATAAAATACGCAAGAATAGCGGTTAGTGCTGGGGCTGAAGCCATAATGAGGCTCGCCCCTCCAGCAGATACACGAAGCTCACCATAGTTAAGTGCCATATGATAGATGGTTATCCCGATAAACCCCAACAGCAGAAAATAAGGCACGTCACATTTCCGTGGGAATAGACGGCATCCTGAAAGAAGGAGGAAAAAATAAAGCACTACAGATGCAACCAGGTGCCTCCCAAGAGTAAGATGCGGGGCTGATAGGTCTCCAAGGGCGATTTTAATGGTAGGAAATGCGGAACCCCATATTATCACAAGGGCTACCATCGAAATTGCAACTAACTTAGTCATAACTTACGCCAATCTTGCTACTGGGCCTGGTACGTCTGAAGCCTCAAATCAGTCGATCTTCAAGACATAAGGATTACTTTGCGTCCGCAAGCACACATTTCGTTATCACGGATCATCGTTGACTGGCCCTCTCGATACCAAAGAGCCCGGCATTCAGGACACCTGATTTCTTCACCGCTGATACTTTCAATTATTTCGCTAGTTAGCCATCGAACTTCTCCACACCAATGACAGGACACCTCTGCCCCTCCATCCTCAGAAATCATTCGTTGACGTTCTTCTAGGGGGAAATAGGCCAAGGCATCGAGAGCCTTTGCCTCACTACAGCGACACTTAAAACGCAACGGCAAGGCCTGTTTGCTGACCATGTCTAAACCAAGGCCACGGGTAATCTGGTATAAGATTTCAAGCATTTTGCTCGAGCGAAGGGCATCAGTTAATTGGCCAAAACTTAACAAATTTTGCTCAATTTGTTCTATGGTTTTTACTTTTGCTCCGGGAAGTACTTGAACAAGAACCCCCCCAGCATTTTCTACTCCTTTTTCTCCGAATCTAACTCCAAGTAGAACAGCCGAAAATATTTGCTCGGACATTCCAAGAAAAGAGGTTATGTCTTCAGCCACTTCGCCGGAGGTTAAATTCACGCTGCTGCTGTAGGGCTCTCCGTATGGGGCATGACTCCGAATAACTTCTATCTCTCCTATTTTACCAACGCCACCGCCGACATCTAGCTTGCCGTCCTCTCTGGGTCTAAGTTCAACTCCAGGATTATTTACATAGCCCCGTACGACTCCATCTAAACCAGCATCGGCGATTACTCCACCTAAAGGACCGTCACCGAGTAACCTCAGCATAATACGATCCCGATTATTTTTTAAAAGCACATGACAAAGCAGAAGGGCCCCTGTAAGGCTCCTCCCTAAAGCCGCCCCGGCAGTTTGAGATGTTTGGTGTCGAAAGCAGGCATCAGCGACAAGGTCGGTGGTATCAGCACCAATAATTCGTATTTCGCCCTGAGCAGCAACACCTCTTATTAAATAGGACATGAGTTTCTCCCCCACTTAAAGTCAGTTATCACCACCGTAGTTAAACCTGCACCATTGTTATTTACACAAGGACACGGCTTTTGCTAACTGACTTTTCAAGAGCCTTCTAGCTTTCTCCTTGTTACCTTTGGGACAAATGTAGAAACATCAACCCCTAGGTCGACCAATTCCCTAATTCTAGTACCGCTCACGAAAGATAAAGCCGGATCAGTCGGCAAAAACAACGTTTCAACGTGCCTTTCAAGGTGCCGATTTATTTGAGCCATTTGCATTTCAGAATCAAGGTCTACGCTTCCCCGAACCCCTTTAATGACGATTTTAGTTTCTTCCTGACGCAGATAGTCTAAAAGGCTTCCATCAAAAGAGGCTGCTCTGGTACCCTCAATATCACGAATACTTTCATTCACAATGGCCAAGCGCTCCTTCAAAGTGAACCGTGATTCACTTTTTAAAGGATTCTCCATAACCAGTACCATCAAATCCCCGAATATCCTTTGAGCACGGATAATGATATCGAGGTGACCATTATGCATTGGGTCGAAACTACCAGGGAAAACGGGACGTACCATCCCTAAGTTTACCTTCTTCCGCCTAATTTACGAAGCTAATAGAAACATCGATCACATTAGCCGCCTACCAATTTTGATCAAATCGCGCTTCGCGGACACTACCATTAGACTGCACTGCCGAGCTTACCAACTCCTTAGTAACACCACCACCCCTAAGCCTCCGTAAAGATAGAAGCCATGCGAATTCCTAGCTCTCCTAGGGTAATTCGGGCGTCGCGACCACTTTTGATCCCAATTTCTCCATCCAAGAGAACCTCTAGGACAAGAAGGAGCCGGTCCTCGTTCAAACGACGAGCTATCGATAATGCCTTCTTGGCAGCAAATATTTGAATTTTAAGTTCCCGAGAGGCCATCTCTGGGGTGATCTCTTTGCCGGGCCCAAACAAACCTACACACTTCGCTACGTGTTCAAATTGCCAGTTCAAAACGCCGAATATACGGGTTGCTTCCTCGCCTTGAACGAGCAGTTGCTCGCAAATCATCAAGGCTCGAGAGGTCTCCCCTCGAACAATAGCCTCAATCAATTCGAAGGTATTCTGGGGGGAAGACTGGTTCGCTAATGAATAAATTAGTTCTTCTGTTACGTATGCGTCCAAAGATAACATCTTCTCAATTTCGCCGAGAATGCCTCCTAAGTCTTGCTCAAATAATTCCGCGAGAACAATAGGTACTCTTGATTCAAATTTGACATGGTTTGCTAAAAGTTCTTTTCGAACCCAACGATGTAAGTTATCGAATCGAGGGGTGGGTAAGTGTTTGTGGTTCCCCAATTTGGAAAAAGCCTTTTTGCGCCCTACCGTCGCTTTTGAGTCGACTATAACTACCAATACGTCATCCGGTACTGCCTGCAATACTTTCATTACTTCATTTCGGTGTTTGGTGTCACTTTGGCCCACGAAACCGCTATCAAAATCAAGAAATACAGCCTTTCCCCCAAATAAGCTCCCCTGAAAAATAGCGTCTTTTACCTTTGATCCTGTGATTTCTTCTACTAAACTGTTCGTATTGGACACATAATAGCCTTGAGCCCGCAAGACTTTGCGGGCTTCGCGGCCGATCAAAAACTCATCACCACTGAAAGCTAGAACCACCTAATTATTCCGCATAAACCTGATTGAGGTGTTCACGCATTTCGTCTGCGTGATGATATCGATTGGTAGCATCTCGCGTTACAGACCTATTAACAACGCCTTGCAACACCTGTGCCTCCCCATCGAGAGGATCTATGGGGACCCGTTCATCTCCTGCTAGGAATCGGATCGCTTGCGAAGGGGTGCCATAAGGCGGGAACCCAGTCACGCAATGGTAAAGAACTGCTCCTGCAGCATACAGATCGCTACGCGGGTCAGTACGGACACCGCGAAACTGTTCCGGCGACATATAGCTCGGCGTACCGAGCATCGTCTCATCTGCGGTAATTGCCGCCATTCTAAGGTCCTTAGCAAACCCGAAATCCGTAATGACAGTCGCCTCGCCGTTAATCAGAATGTTCCCAGGTTTCAAATCACAGTGAATCACGTCTTGTTGATGGGCGTAACTCAGTGCCGAAAGGATACAATCGAGAATTTTTACGCAACGATTTAGTTTAAGCGGCCCATCTTTTAATAATTCGGCTAGACTCACACCAGGGACGTACTTATAAATGAGATTCCCCTTCTCGCTAGCGAGAAGGGGCACTATGTTTGGATGGGAAAGTTTTTTTACCACTTCAGCCTCACGTTGCAACCGTTCGGCTAGGGTCGGATTATAGCCCCGAAGGCTCTTGATAACAACGATCCTATCTCTCCACCGAGCTAATTCCACTCGCATCGGTCCTTGCTCTGATAGGACCCGCATTGTTTCAAGCATCACACCAAACTACCACGGCAAGTACATTGCGCGGATCTTACTGTCCCTCTATTTCTAATTAACCTTAACGCACCTTGGTTAATTCTCTTCTGCAAAAATAACCAGTTTGCCAAGAAATAAATTTCGTGAGCAAAACTGCCTGCCGACACATTCACCCAAAAGTAACCAGGGTACTAACGCCTACTTTTCCTTTTTCTTATCAGGTTGCGGCGTTGTAGTTCTGGGCCACTGCATTCCAATCGACCACGTTCCAGAAAGCCGCTACGTAATCGGGCCGAAGATTTTGATATTTCAGATAGTAGGCATGCTCCCAAACATCGAGCCCTAGGATAGGAACGTCCCCCAAAGATAGTGGGGAATCTTGATTTGCGGTTGAATATACCTTAAGCGCCCCGTCAGATCCGACTGCAAGCCAGGCCCAACCAGATCCAAACTGATTAGCCGCGGCTTCAGAAAAGGTAGTCTTAAAGTTATCGAACCCCCCTAGCTGATTTTCAATGGCTGCACCTAAATCACCAGATGGTAGTCCCCCGCCTGTCGGACTCATTATTGTCCAGAACAAATTATGGTTCGCATAACCTCCACCATTATTCTGGACAGCTCCTCTAATTTCAGGAGGAACGTCTTGTAGGTGACGAAGCAGATCTTCGATCCCCTTACCAGATAACGATGTTTGCCCCTCGAGAGCTGCGTTCAATTTTGTAGTGTAAGCGGCATGATGTTTGGTGTGGTGGATCTCCATAGTACGAGCATCGATATGGGGTTCGAGTGCATCGGAAGAATATGGAAGGCTTGGAAGTTCAAAGGCCATATTATTGTCCCCCGTCGGAAAATTTCTACGAAATCTATATTCCGTAAGTGTCCTGAGTCTAACAAACCTGAGGCTCAAGGGGTCGATCTGGTAATCTCTGGCGTTTTCATAGTTTTTGAAGTAGAGCCTATACCTAACACTAGGATTAATAACCGAAGAGTTATTTTTAGAATAACTAAAGATGCTCCTAGCGCTGACGAAGTCTCTGCTTTTGTCCCAATACCTAACGTAACCCTATTGCTTCTTAAGCCTAATACTTCGTTTTTGTCGCTTCTCCCGGATCGTTGGTCGTGTTATCTGGCGACTAGATTGTTTTTTGCCGATTGTTAGACTGTGACGATGCTCGTTACTAAACAGCTTTACCCGCAACAGATTCTAATGGAGTCAACTGGAAACAATGTCCCAAAAAAGACTTAAGGACCTACGTTCTAAACGGGGCCGATGGCTTCTTGCTGCGTTGGGTTTAGGGTTCGCGACATTAGTTATAGTATTCATAGCTTTGGCTCCATCTAAAGCTCTTCCGGGAGAATTTTTCCGTACCCAAGGGAACGCTCATATAGATTTAGGTCAGGAACACCCTTTGTATAACAGCGACCCTCCTACGTCAGGTTGGCACACTCCAGAGTTAAATTCATGGGGTTCGTATGATTACGTTATTCCAGATGAAAGGCTCGTTCATAATATGGAGGATGGCGGGGTTGTTCTTTGGTATTCCTACGGAACCCCTGAAGAGAACACACGTAGAATTAATGATTTAGAAAATGTGGCCCGGGGTTACAGGCGAGTAATAATCGTCCCTCGGGACGGGATGCCCACTACCTACGCTTTTACAGCCTGGCAGCGACTTGAACGTTTCGATGTAATCGATTCGGAAAAGATGCGCAGCTTCATCGATGCTTTCGAAGGAATAGATCATCACGTACGTAGACCGTAGGTCTTTGATTTCCTTAATTAATCCGTAAATCTCATCAATCTTTAGGGACCCACTTCTCCGTTGCGAAATTCACAAAAAATATTACTGATAGCCCTCACGAAAAGCCTCCCAATTAGCCTCAGTAGAGCCGACCCCGTTCTTAGAGCACCATTTTAGAAAGGGAGCAAAAAACGATCGAGCGTACTCCAATTCGGCTAGAAATATTTGGGCCCCAACCCCGCCCTCTTCGAGAAACCCCGAGGTCTCAAACGCTTTCATGGCCGCCTCCCGATCATAGGCTACCCGGCGAAATTCAATACTCCATTGTCCTCTAAGGCTCCTTATAATCACATACGCGGCTCTAGTGTCATTATCGAACGGCGCGCCGACGGACCCAGTATTAATGATTTTTCTTCGAGCGACATTGCACTCCATCCCTTTGTGGGTATGGGAACCTATAAATACTTCAGCTTTATGGGCCTCTATAATCTCCATAATCTTCGACTCGGGCATATCTATACCGAATCCTTCACGGTAATCTCGAGGACTCCCATGGGAAATCAACACGGTTTGACCTATTTCGGACTCGATAGTTGAGGTCTTTGGTAGCCCCCTCAATGTATCGATGGAATCAGTCGCCTCTAACTGCTTTGCACACCAACCCGTGGCGCACCATATGGGATCCTGAAAGAACGATTTATTAAGAGAAGGATCTCGATTGACCCACTTAACTATCAGATCCTCGTGATTACCAAGGATAATTGTTGCTCCAGCCTGACTAAGGCATTTCACTACGGCTGTGTTATTAGGGCCACGATTAACCAGATCACCGTTAACTATAATTCGTTCGACGCCCTCTGAAAAGGCGTCGCTTAGAACAGCTCTAAGCGCTTCGAAATTACCGTGAATATCAGCTATAACGGCTACTTGCATAACCCTCCAACAAAGCGTTTCCCGTCCATTTCAGGCCTCATTATTACGCTACAGAGATCTATTTCAGAGCGGAAAGTACGGCTTTAAACATTTCTTCCGTTGGAGGGGTCTGACCAAACCATTTTTGGATAGACCCCGCTCCTTGATAAACTAGCATAGGAAGCCCATTCTGAATAACCAATCCATGTTTGCCGGCCTCCCTTAATAACCTAGTCCGTTCCGGCCGATAGACTAAATCTACGACTATCCCCCGCTTCGGAAAGCACCCGATTGGAAGTGGCATCTCTTCATCACTAATACCGTCTTTTTCCATGCCAACAGACGTGGCGTTGACTAGTAAATCTGCCCGGTCTAATTCTAAGCTAACCTCCTCTGAGCGCAAAGTCTTAATTGGACCTATATGACTTAGATCTTTGACGAGATCGTTTGCCTTATGAAGCGTACGATTGTATACGCTAAGCGATTCAACTTCTCGCCCTAGGAGAGAAACCGCCACTGCTCGTGCGGCTCCTCCGGCGCCTAAAAGAAGTACTCGGTCACCTGTCGGCTCATAATTCAAGTCCGCAAGGCCTCGTAAAAACCCTTCACCATCTGTATTATGCCCAACTAGCTTACTTCCTTGCCGAACAACAGTATTTACTGCTCCCACAATACTGGCGTCTTGACTGAGCTCATCAACCAGTTTGGTTATTGAAACCTTATGAGGTACGGTGACATTAGCGCCAACGAATTTAGGGTTTCGCAATTCTTCAACGATGGTTGGGAGGTCCTTGGGAGGAACATCAACGGCTTCATAGCGGGCCGAAAGCCCAAGAGCCTTAAAGGCAGAATTTTGCATAACCGGACTCAGGCTGTGTCCGGAAGGATGGGCTAGTAATACAACATGTTTTACACCCATTTAAGTTTTACTACCCAATATCTTTTGAGCAACCTCAATCGTCGTCAAAATATCATCGTCAGTGACCTGATGGTGCGTAACAAACCGCAAGCAATCATTTGCCATGACGCTAACTTTTATACCTTCATCACGAAGTTTGTTAGAAGCCTCTTGGGCTTGCGGCACCGTAACAAAAACCATGTTTGTTTGAACAGTAGCCAAATCGATATCTACACCATTAATTCTTGCAAGCCTCTCACCAAGATAGCGTGCTCGTTTATGGTCATGAGTTAACAATTCAGTACTTTGGTTGATAGCAATAAGTCCCGCTGCTGCCACGACACCACTTTGACGCATACCCCCACCTAATATCTTGCGATATCTATGGGCACGAGAAATGAACTCGGATTTACCGAGCAAAATTGTCCCTATAGGAGCCCCAAGTCCCTTGCTAAGACATATCGAGGCTGAATCAAAACCAGCGCATACCTCTTTAATATTGATGTTTAAGGCCGTAGCTGCATTAAAGGCGCGTGCTCCATCTAGATGTATTGGTAGCCCCTCTCTTTTAGCTAAAGCAGTCATCTTTTGTTGTACAGAAATTGGAACAACTGTACCTCCAGCTGCATTATGAGTGTTCTCTATTAGAATTACTCCTGGTGGGGCGTGGTGGGTACTGCGACGAATGGCTTGTTCGGCTGCTTCAAGCTCTGGAACCCCGAGAGGAGCTTTAATAGGCCGGGGTATAAGACCAGCGAAAGCAGCCATGCCTCCAAGTTCGTTTTCATAAGCGTGGGCTTTCTCTGGGAGAATTACCTCAGTTCCGCGATCAGCATGCGTGGCTAGAGCTGAGAGATTAGCCATAGTTCCACTGGGCATTAACAGCCCTTCGTCGAAACCAGTTATCTTCGCGACGGCTTCTTGCAGTTGATTAACGGTAGGGTCTTCCCCGTACACATCGTCACCTACTTCGGCTTCAGCCATGGCTTTTCGCATAGCTAGCGTAGGAACGGTCACGGTATCGGAACGTAAATCAATCATGATAAGAGAATAACTAATCGGAGGGCTTAAGGGCCGAAGATGGTCGCGTAATTGCAGAGGTCGGAGTTTGAAACGTTTCCTCCGCACACTACAAGGACTACTTGGGCATTAGGGGGGAATCGGCTGGAGAGCTGTTCTGCGGCAGCCACCGTTGCCCCCGCCGCTAGTTCGGTAACGATTTTGGTCCTTTCTAAAAACCACAACACACCTTGGTAAGCCTCTTCATCGGTCACAACCACCACATCTTCTACCGAACGCTTGATGTAGTCGAGGATATCGGTAGAGGTATGCGGTGCCCCTAAAGTCTTAGCCAGCGATTTTGGTTCGATTTCAACAGGTCGGCCAACTTTAAGAGATTTAAAAACGACATCGGCTCTTTCGGTTTCCACTCCCCAGACTTTTACCGCTGGGGCTGTTGCCTTGATTGCAGTGGCAATACCGGATATCAAGCCTCCGCCCCCAATGCTCACGACAACATCGGTAACGTCGGGAACGTCTTGCAAAATTTCCAGGCCTACCGTCCCATTTCCAGCGATCATGGCTTGATCATCGAATGGGTGAACATGGCACCAGCCTTTATTTGAAAGCCGCAGGGCTTGTTCAAAAGCCTCAGAAGCACTGGGGCAAAAGTTTACTTTTGCCCCATAATTAACCGTCGCTTCAACATAATTTTCTGGAGTATCCTCAGGCATACATATCATAGCTTGGATACCAAGCTCGCGAGCTGCATAAGCTGCTCCCTGCGCGAAATTCCCACCACTTGCACCTACGATCCCACGCCTGAGCTCTCTTTCTTCTCGTGCAAGGATTTGATTTAACGCGCCCCGTGATTTGAATGAACCTGTTTTTTGAAACAGTTCTAGTTTAAGGTATACATCACAGCCAAACCTTCGGCTCAAACCTTCGTTTCGCTCTAATGGCGTCCGGTGTACGTAACGAGCAATCAACTTGCTGGCTAACTCGACCATTTCTAAGGAAAGCATTTACCCCCCCCTGAGGATTCTGGCTAAAACCGTAAGTAGATCGCTTAGATTCTCCAGACTTGGAGGCAGGAAAAGAACGGCAGCGTTCTATTCAACCGTATCGTTCCAAAGGTACCTGTTTAACCCAGTTACGAAACGCTTCATAACCCCGATGAAACATTTTCTCCCTACGCTGTTTACGACTGACTCCCCTTTGCTTACCGATTGCAGGCACTAAACCCCAATTTGCATTCATGGGTTGAAAGTTATTAGTTTCCGCCGTAGATAAAAATCGAACAAGGCCTCCGAGCATTGTTTCCTCAGGTGGGACTACAGACTCTTCTTTTAGAGCTGCAAGAGCAGCGTTAGTACCGGCTAGCCAACCAGTAGCACTGGATTCAAGATAACCTTCTGTGCCAGCAAGTACACCCGCAACAAAGATCCTAGGGTTAGCCCTAAGCGCTAAATTGGTTCGCAGCAAGGACGGGGCATTCAAATAGGTATTACGGTGCATAACACCGTATCGAACTATCTCGACATTTTCGAGGCCCGGTATCAACTCAAGTATCTCTTTTTGGTCAGGCCATTTAAGGCCGGTCTGGAAACCTACTAGGCTCCACATTTGACCTTGAGTGTCTTCCTGCCGTAGCTGAGCCACTGCAAAATGTCGTTCGCCGCTCTTAGGATCCTCAAGTCCTACCGGTTTCATCGGTCCAAAGCGGGGGGTGTCATAGCCTCTTCGGGCTAACTCTTCGATCGGTATGCACCCTTCGAAAAACTCGAGTTTCTCCCAGTCATGAGGTACGTGTTTTCGAGCTTTGGATAACGCTTGATAAAAACGGCGATATTCTTCTTCGTTAAAGGGTAGGTTTAAGTAGTCTGCAGTTTGGTCGTACCGGCCTTTACGGAAGGCAACATCCATGTTGACTGATTCGTGTGAAATTACTGGAGACGCGGCGTCAAAAAAACCTAGCATTTTTTCACCCACTATCTCCTGGATGGCTTCTGCAAGTGATTCTGAGGTGAGAGGGCCGGAAGCAATCACAACTATTCCGGGCGGTAATTTCTTTAGTTCCTTTCGATGCACGGTGATGTTTGAATGCCTTTCGATGACGGAGGTAACTTCTGTGCTGAAAGAGTCTCGATCAACCGCTAGCGCTCCCCCTGCTGGCACTCTTGAGGAATGAGCACTAGAAATTATTAGCCCCCCAGCAGCTAGCATCTCAGCTTGCAGGAGCCCTTTTGCATTTGAAATGCCTTGACCACCGAAACTATTCGAACACACCAACTCAGCAAAACGGTCTGTATGGTGAGCCGGAGTCATTTTATTGGGACGCATTTCGTAAAGGTCTACTTTGACGCCAATTCTGGCAGCCGCAACAGCAGCATCAGAACCAGCCATCCCAGCTCCTATAACACTAATAACTGGAAACCTTTTCCCCACGCAGTAAGACTACCAGTTAATACCATGCCCGAACCCCAGAAACCTTACCCGTAACCCCCGGCTAACGCATAAACCATTCGTTAGTTTCCCGTTCTAATGTTTCAATAGTATATTTACGCGCTACATCCGCCATAAGGGAATCAGCTTCAGATTCGGTAGCGATGAGACGGTGCACCTTTACACCAAAATCGTAAACCGAATCTCGATCATAAATTTTTTGTTCTATGTTTAGCCGAAGACATTTTCGATTCCGCAAAATGTGTTGGTAGGTAGCGGCATATATCTCGGGGTCATAGGGGGTTGACGTACTTCTTATTCCTTGCGCATGAACACCCAGATAAGCATTTTCTCTCAGTTGAGCCAGTTGCAGCCAAAGCTTATGGATTACTTCTACCGGCGCATCCTTGGCTTCATAATGATTTTTTGGGGCTGCTTGGGTTCGTGCCCGAGCTAACTCTATAACTCTCCGGATCTTGAGAGACGGCACGGGAATAATGAACAACGTCTCCGGGTGTGCCAGTACTCCTTCAGAGGGATCTCCCAGGATTTGTGTTAGCTCGCCGAAACGATTACCGATAAGGGGAGCCTCACAAATTAATAGGCCCTGGTCATCTGATTTGCTCCATTTTAGGATCGCATCTCGCGCCCAGATTCCAACCGCCTTGCGGATTAGAGGATTTGTAACCCCGCCGATTTCTGGGTAGCGCCCAATCCAATTAGTCGTTTCAAAGGGAGTCCGAGCAACATCCCATTGAAGACTTGTAACCTTGCGTCCGGCTGTAACCGCAAGACCAGCGAGGCGTTTCACGAGAAGGCTCTTCCCAACGCCCGGCAAACCAGCAAAAATCGCTATTCGAACATTTTTAGTTATTTCTGCTAAGACCGGAGCGATCTCGTTTTGAGGGGTAAGGTTTTTGCCACTTAAGATAGTTTTCTCCGATACTCCTCGGAACCTAGGAACAGGTTTTTCTAATTTTTTATGCAGAAACTACGAAAGCCTCTATATCTGTATTCTACCCAAATCCTGACCTATGCGAACCTAATCTAGTGAATGGGTTGCAGCGAAACACCCTTGGCTTTATCTTGGATAAGACTTTGATAAGATCACGGAAATGCTTTTAAGGTAAAGTTATCCCGATGGACCAAATCTCTGATACCCCAGACATTTTTTGTTCCCAATTCTCGCAAGCTGCCGGTATTCCTCTTCATGGGAGTGCGACTCAAGCCCAAGTATGGATCCTTCTTGAGCATAGTGAAAAATGGCCAGCACAGTGGTTACAGGGGAACACTCTACCTCCAAGTATTCAGAGTTGGACTCACTCTTTGGAGGAACAAATTCCCAACAGTAGAGTCGCGTTCATTAAAAAACCGAAACCCAATTCTTCAAAGGTGCTCTTTTTGGCTGTGACTGACCCCTCGGAACCACGTCTGTATCATTTCGAATGGAACGATTACAATGATTTACTGAGACTTGACCTCCTAGGTGTGTTAAACGGGAATACCTCCGGATCTTTGGTTCCTAATAGTCTATGTTGCGTATGTACTCACGGTCTGAGAGACCGTTGTTGCGCAAAGTTCGGCTTACCTGTCTATAGTGCTTTCTCGAGCGAGCTGGAACTTGATACTTGGGAAATTACCCACCTTGGTGGGCACCGGTTTGCTGCAACCGCAATTATATTCCCTTCCGGCATTATGTATGGGTACCTTACTCCGCAGCTCGCTCCCATCATCTCCGAAGCCACAAGGAATGATTCGATACATTTACCGAAATATAGAGGTCGGAGTTTTTATGATGGCCCAACAAATGCAGCTGATTACTTTCTGCGGAAGGAAACGCAAGTTATGGATAATGGGTTTTTCCAGCTTGTGCATACCGAGCCTGGTGTTCATAGGAATAGCGTGACCTTTTCAGGCGGAGGTATAGGCCATCGTATTGATTTGGCCGCCAACCGAACGTTAGATTTAGCATCTTGCGGTAAACCTAAAAAACCCGGAGTCATTTACGATCTACTTAATCACGAAACCTATGAATTGCCCTAGAGTAAAACAGTTTCGGGTCTGTTATCTGAACCTATGAGGGTATATTTTTTAGGCACAGGAGCCCCATTATCCCCAACTCGGGCGACCCTTGGTTTGTACGTGGAAGCACCTGGCTGTAACCCGATCCTGCTAGACACATGCGGTGGGTTCGAATTGATTCGCCAACTTAACCGACTTAGTCTTAATCCTCACAATTTACGTGACGTAATTATCACCCATCAACACGGTGACCACATTGGTGGTGTGATGCCCCTCCGTATAGCTCAACCAGAGCTCCGTCTATACGGATCTCCTGATTCACTGACTGCGGCTGAAGATTTGTTTAAGATCACATACCCCATTCTCGCTTCTAATGTTCCTAACTCCATGAGCACTGTCCCGGTCGAAGCGAACCGAATATACCCAATCGCTGGTTTCGAAGTAGAGTTTTATGAGGTAGTTCATCGAGTACCAACATTCGCGCTCCGGGTCAGATTTGGCGACTACACATTGGCTTATAGTAGTGACAGTGTAGTTTGTGACGGCTTGTTGGCTTGTGCGCAAGAGGCCGACCTGTTTATCTGTGACGCCCTTTGTGCTGTTGCTGATGGCCCGGAGGTTGTTGAGCGGGCTCATAACTTGATGCACCCCACCGCTAAAGAAGCGGCAGAACTCGCTCAAGCTGCCGGAGCAAAAGCATTAGCACTTGTACACCTAGCTCGTTATGCCTCTCCTATCGAAATGCTTTCCGAAGCACAAACAGTTTTTCGCGGACCGGTTTGGATTCCAGACGACCTTACGCATTACAACTTTGGAGAATCAATTCATAACTGATGAGGATTTATTCTCTCTTCAAAAGTGGCTGACGTAAGAGCACGGACTTTAGCTATGCTTACACCGGGCATTAACTCTATAAGAGTCAGTTTCCCCGAATGAAAAGAAAACACCCCTAAGTCGGTGATAATTAGATCGACAACACCTTCAGCAGTCAATGGAAGTGTACAGTGTGGAACGATTTTAGGGCTCCCCTCGGGACCCACGTGCTGCATGGTGACTATCAATTGTTTCGCCCCCATAGCTAAATCCATTGCTCCCCCGACTCCGAGTAGGGGTTTACCTGGTGCTGCCCAGTTGGCTAGATTACCTAACTCATCGACCTGGAGCCCACCCATTACTGCAACGTCGATATGGCCCCCTCGTATCATCGCGAACGAGGCTGCACTGTCGAAATAGCTGCTCCCTGGTTGAGCCGTAACCGGGACTTTACTAGCATTCACAGGGTATGCCATGGCCCCCACGTGTTTTGGTTTAGGCCCAACACCGAGCATCCCATTTTCAGTGTGCAGAACTATTTTACTATTCGGGTCTATCAGGTCAGCGATAAGGGTTGGTATGCCTACGCCGAGGTTAACTACGTCACCAGCTTTCAGTTCAACCAATGCCCGCTCGGCGATTTTGTCCCTGGAATCATGCAGTTTCTTTGCCGGAGCAATCAGCTCGGCAGAAGTTCCGAGTAATTCTGGGGAGGTCTTGGCTTCCACAAGAACATCTACATAGCATCCCGGGGTGTGTATATCGTTCGGTTTGATACTACCGACAGGAACAATGTGTTCTGCCTCAACAATAACCAGGTCGGCTGCCGTCGCCATGAGTGGATTGAAGTTTCTTTCAGTCATCCGATAAACGAGGTTTCCAGCTTGATCTGCTTGCCAGGCTCTTATTAGGGCAACATCCGCTCGTAAACCTTTTACGAATACGTAAGGATGGCCACCAAAACTACGAGTCTCGCTGTCGTTGCTCAAAATAGTCCCTGCTCCCGTCTTGGTATAGAAGCCAGCTATACCTGCTCCACCAGCCCTAATGGCTTCAGCTAGAGAACCTTGTGGGAGGATTTCAAATTCTATTTCACCATTTTGAACAGCTGCTACTGCTTCAGGATTGCTTGTAAAGAATGATCCGACAATTTTCTTTATTTGGCTG
Organism: Trueperaceae bacterium; assembly: GCA_002707365.1. Lineage (NCBI taxonomy): Bacteria > Thermotogati > Deinococcota > Deinococci > Trueperales > Trueperaceae > Trueperaceae bacterium. The sequence goes on along the minus strand of PAMQ01000001.1, from coordinate 9,699 downwards.
TTTCGTAACAACCTACCGCCGCCCAACCCGACTTCACCTACATTGTTACCTACATACGTGAGACCAGCAGTTCCAGTGTCTGCGAGAGCATGTAACAGGGCGACAGGATTTCCGGTCATTCCAAAACCGCCGACCATAATTGTTAAACCTTCTTTTACTAATGCCGCAGCAGCTTCTGGGGTCAATTGGGGAAGGTTTTCCATCCTAATGACTAGTTCGGCAGTTCGACTAGAGTCGCTTCGCCTTGTCCAACTCCAACACATAAAGTTGCGAGGCCTAAATTTTGTTTCAAACCGTCTATCTGTCGCTTCTGCATCTCGTGGATGAGTGTTGTTAGTATCCTGGCCCCAGAACAACCAAGCGGATGGCCTATAGCGATCGCTCCCCCATTAACATTAGTGATTTCCTCCCTTAGCCCAAGTTCACGAATAACCGCTATCGCTTGAACTGCAAAGGCTTCATTAACCTCAATAAGACCGATATCACTTATTTGCACATCAAGCCGCTCCATCAATTTGCGGGTAGCTAGCACTGGACCTAAACCCATAACCTGCGGATCGACTCCGGTGGCAGCCGATCCTAGCCAACGAGCAATTGGTTTGTAGCCGTTATTTCTAGCCCAACCTTCTTCTGCAAGCACGATGGCACTAGCACCATCGTTGAGCCCACTTGAGTTACCAGCCGTAACAGTTCCGCCATCTCGGAAAATTGCTGGAAGAGCTGCCAATTGACTCATATCCGTGTTTAGCTCAAATCCGTTTTCCGTTATAGAGTATCGCGGGCCTTCATCTACACCTACAGATTTAGTTCCTTGAAGGCGGTTTTGAACTTTAACCGGCACGATCTCATCCTGAAAGCGTCCTTCTTGCATTGCCAGAACGGCTCGTCGATGACTCTGTAACGCAAACTGGTCCTGGTCAGCCCGAGTGATAATCCCGCCTCGTATTTCGCCGCTACGGCTCATCTCAAAAATGTTTTCAGCGGTTTCTCCCATTGCCTCCAAGGGAAACATTTTCTTTAGCTTTGCATTGGGGTACCGCCAACCGAGGGTAGTATCCCAACCAGTTACGTTTCCAGATGGCCCGTAAGCAGTGGGGTTTTTTGGCAAAGAATAGGGAGCCCGGGTCATACTTTCTACCCCCCCTGCCACAAAAACACTGCCTTCGCCAGATATAATTGCACGAGCTGCTTGATTAACCGCGTTAAGCCCACTAGCACATAGTCGATTAACGGTCACGCCCCCTACTTGGGTTGGTAACCCAGCTAAAAGTCCTGCTATTCTCCCAATGTTGCGGCTATCTTCTCCTGCTTGGTTAGCGCAACCCAGATAGACTTCTTCGACATCCCCGGGTTTAATCTTTGCTTCAGAGACGGCCTCCTTAATTGCGATCGCTGCCAGATCGTCTGGCCTAACATCTGCAAACTCACCACGGATACGGCCGATAGGAGTCCTTACAGCACTAAGAATAACTACACTGCTTTTATATGAATTTTGGCTAGACATTTTTTCCTGCACATTTAGCTTATCCACTATCTAGGTTTAGTTCTTAATTGGCACGCCGTCGCTAAAACCACTTAACCAACCTAAACTTGTTCCAAGACAAAATAATAGCCGGGATTCCAAGCTTGACAGACGAGATAAAGGTGTTCTTTATCAACATGAAACACAACGTTGTGTAGATGCTGGGCAAGATCGACACCCAGCTCGTCCTTTGGCCGGATAGTGGAAAGGACTTCGTAGGTAATACCATCTAACAGGTAAATGGGTGCTGGACGTCCCTCCTCGGGATCTTTGAGGCTCCCGACCACAGCAAGCCACCGGCCTTGGAAATTAATATGGTCTATGCCGCAAGGCCAAGCCCCGCCTGGGAGACCATGTGAGTGGTGAAAGTGCCCATTCAACCCATGTTCTTGAATTCGAGCGGATGGCCGATCAGCTATAACAAGCCGGTCTGGCCGAACCGGACTCACATCAAGACCATGGGCGGTTGAAAATTTACCGTCCTGTTCAGGGTATTCTGCTTTCCCGCCAAAATTATCAGTCCACTTTTGGGAAATTACGTCAGCTGTTGATATGTAGTTAGATCCATACCCATCAGCCACATACAGAGTCGTACCTACAAGAACGGAGTCAGTGGGAGCGAAGCGAGCTTCCTCGTCTCGATAAACTTCGAACTCCGGTCGTGGGAGGATAAAATCTATTTCACCTTCGAGGGTTATCACCGCGACCATTTCGTCACCTTCCGCTGAAAGAAACAGTCTCTCTTTTCCATCGAAGGTTCCTAGTTCAGTGCTGTGAAAGTTAAGGGGCGCCAAATTATCGGGAAGTCGAATGAGTTCCTGGGATTTTAGGTCAGAATCTATGCGGAGGATTCCTTTACCGGGCATTCCGTAATAAACTTCCCCAGATCCGTCTCGCCGGTCGTCAGCAAACGTGCCGTGAAGATCCACTTCGGCATCACGAACATTGTCAGGTAGAGCGTGGAGATCCTCCCTATAGGCAAAAGCAAAAGGTTCTTGGCCGCTGATTAGGTCTTTGCTCATTAGTAATCCCTCCCTTACGAATAGCGTAAACTCATTTCATCTGGAGCGCAAATTTTTTTCTTTTGTCTAATCGTACTGCTAACCCTAAAAGGGTTTAGATTTGATCGGGGGAAGGGGCTCTAGAACTACCGGAAGAATATATATGTTTTTGGCTTTCTCTGAAATTTCTTACGGCACTTGAGCCCACGCTCCCCGACTAGCCAGGTATGATCCCCGAGGTGCCTTCCCGAAAACAACCCTATGTCCCATTTTGGTGCTGGCCTAATGTCCTTGCTTTGGATGCTCCTCTTTTAGCGATGCTCTGGCAAACAGAATTCGCCAAGTCTATCGGCTTGGTTTTAGAACCTAGCTCAACTTTAGTTTTGGGGATTTCAGTGTGGTTGGTTTATGCGGCCGATAGACTCCTTGATGGCCTTCGATTAGTCGCCTCCGCTCCCATTACTCATAGGCATGCGTTTTTCATGCAGCGGCGCAATCAACTGCTAGTTGTATGGATTTTTATCTTGGCTCTCGATTTATTCTTAGCTTTCACTTTCCTCGAGTCCCCCGAATTTATGAGGGGCTGCTTCATAGGAGTTCTAGTTGCTTTTTACTTGGGTGCTGTTCATCTCGGTCCCATTAAAAGTACGCTCCCAAAAGAAGCTTTTGTGGCAGCGATTTTAACGGGAGGAATAACAATTTTCTCGTTTGGCTCAGTACTTCCTTTAGCTTCTATTATTTTGTTTGGTGCCCTATGTTTTTTGAACTGTGCGTTTATAGCGAAGTGGGAAGACCAGATTGACCAGGCTCATGGCATTTCATCTCTTGCTCACCGGTTNCCCTGGTTATCGAAACGNCTNCCGGTAACAGGCGTTCTACTTATAGGAGCTTGCTTTATCACAGGCTTCAACTCACCAAAACCGACNTTTGAAATTGCTTTAGCAACATTTGGGCTCTTGGGTCTCCACCAAANNAGGCGTTATCTTAACCCTCAATTACGCCGTGTATTAGCAGACGCAGTGCTTTTGACCCCGCTTCTTCCTTTTTGATTAAAAGTTTAATNNAACAGTCTTTATTCGTNCCTACGCGGCCGGGAATACTCGGAGCCTAATCNCTTGCTAGATGTGTTTTCCGCAATTCCCTTTCGAATATGGGCGTGTTAATATCTGCTTTGGTTTTGGTGTTAGCAGAACAGTCACTTACGACCGCAGTAAATTTGTTATCACTGTTCATCGCTTTGCTAAGGCCTGTAATGAATTTTCGTTAACTTTTTTGGAGGCAACATGGACGGACTTCTCATCCTGATCCCGCTTGCAGCAATCGTTGCTTTGGTCGCCGCTTGGCTACTAGCCGCAAATATTCTTCGGTCTGGCACCGGCACCGATCGCATGATGGAGATTTCAGATGCTGTCCGCCAGGGAGCGGCAGCGTATATGAACCGCCAATACCGGACCATATTCGTGGTTGCAGTCGTGATAATCGCTGTGTTCGTGATAGTTGCACTAACGAGTACCGGTGAGAGTGGAATTCAATGGTGGTGGACAACCATTGGTTTTGCAATCGGTGCCCTATTCTCTGGTTTCAGTGGTTACATCGGAATGAACGTAGCAGTACGTGCCAACGTACGAGTCGCCGAAGCAGCTCGCGCTGGTTTGGCAGGGGCATTAAGGATAGCCTTTAATGGTGGCGCCGTTGCAGGGCTTGCAGTGGCCGGCTTAGCTCTCCTTGGAGTAGCTGGGTTCTTTTGGCTCTTCCAAGTAATATTTGGACTGAACAATCCGGTGGAACCTCTAATTGGCTTTGCTTTCGGAGCTAGCCTGATCAGCCTTTTTGCCAGAGTTGGCGGCGGAATATTCACAAAAGCTGCTGACGTCGGCGCTGATTTAGTTGGTAAGGTGGAAGCAGGAATCCCTGAAGATGACCCACGGAACCCCGCCGTAATAGCAGACAACGTAGGTGACAACGTAGGGGACTGTGCTGGTATGGGTGCTGACTTATTCGAAACCTATGCGGTCACCGCAATTGGAGCCATTTTTCTAGGGTACCTTCTGCCGGACATTCACGCCGTCACAGCGATGGTTATTTTTCCGTTAGTGCTTGGAGCCATAGCAATCATCGCGTCAATTCTAGGCGTCTTCTTCGTACGGCTCGGGCCGAACCAGAACATTATGGCAGCTCTTTACAGAGGTGTTTTTGTAAGCGCTGGCCTAAGTGTTGTTGGCTTCTATATAGCTTCGAGATTGGTCTTCAAAGATTTTGACTATTCGATAATCTCCGGTTTTTCTGGTTGGTTACCACTTTTCCTTTCAAGTGTCATTGGAATCGCTGTAACAATATTGATCATGTATATCACCGAGTACTACACCGGTACTCGCTTCAAGCCCGTACAGAGCATTGCCGATGCTTCTGTCACTGGTAGCGCCACCAACATCATTAGCGGATTAGCCGTCGGCATGCAATCAACCGCTTGGCCCGTTATCGTCCTAGTCTTAGCCAGCTTTGCTGCTTTCCTATTAGCCGGGTTATACGGAATAGCAATAGCGGCCGTTGCAATGTTATCCGTCACTGGAATGATCGTAGCTATGGATACTTATGGCCCGATAACTGACAACGCTGGCGGTATTGCTGAAATGGCAGAGTTGCCTGAAGAGGTCCGAGCTACCACTGATGCTCTAGATGCCGTAGGTAACACAACTAAGGCTGTTACGAAAGGCTACGCCATCGGTTCCGCCGCGCTCGCCGCCTTGGTGTTATTCGCTGACTACGCGGAGAGATTAGATTTAGGTGAAAACGCGTTTAGACTTAACGATCCAATCGTGTTGATAGGCCTCTTAACGGGCGCCATGTTACCGTTCCTATTCAGCTCTTTCTTAATGCAATCAGTTGGGAACGCTGCTGGTGCGGTAATCAAAGAGGTCCGTCGCCAGTTTAGAGAAATACCAGGAATCATGGAAGGAACTGCCAAGCCGGAATACGGACGAGCAGTAGACATTGTTACTGCAGCAGCTCTCCGAGAGATGGCAGTTCCTGGCATTCTCGCTGTTGTGGCTCCCCTAGTCGTAGGGTTCCTTTTTGGACCACTAGCCTTGGGTGGACTACTAATTGGCGTGATTGCTTCGGGCCTAATGATGGCACTAATGATGTCNAACGGTGGCGGTGCATGGGACAACGCCAAAAAGTTTATTGAAGATGGAAACCACGGTGGTAAGGGTAGTGACGCCCATGAGGCAGCCGTTGTAGGAGATACTGTTGGCGACCCATATAAAGATACCGCTGGCCCCTCAATAAACCCATTAATCAAGGTAATNAACACGGTGGCTTTGATTTTCGCAGGCTTAATAGCAAGCGTAGGTGGGATCTTGCTTTAGCTTGCCATCGGAACCAACTCTTGTATGACCTCCGTCTCGCTATTTTAGTTTCGGGGGTCATTTTTTATTTGCACAACCTTCATCTGAGAAATATATCTTCACACCCCCCCCATCTGTTTTGTAATTACCCCGTTCTTGTAATTGGGCTAAAAAGAAGATTGCCGCCATAAAACATTGATTCCAAGCCCGGACCTATTCCATCAATTGATTTTAGTTAGGAGAACTGAACACACCCTTACGCCTTACTATTTNGTGGCAAACTCCACTGTTTAACGTTATTGACTTCTGCCTAAAGCGCAACGTCTAAGCAGTGATTTCCGGTTAGGAATCAATATAAGTTACTAGTCAGGGCAGGAACCTGATTATTTCGTGGTTTGCGTGGTTTTAGTTTTTCGTACAACCTTACCTTCGTTTTGCCCAATGTTGGTCCTTAATTTCGGGATCTAAAACTTAAAGAAAAAAATAACCACTAACGCGACCGCTAGGGCCACCCACCCTGAGATCATAGAAACCCTTTGCGCTTGCGGCGTGTCTAGCTCTCTTCTCAATGGCGGAAAAAAACGCACAAACAACGTGAAGACCCACAAAACGATTAGCGGAATCCAAACCAATGCTTTTACAGATTCAGACATAACTNGTATTTTACACGTGAATANGAGCCTGTTTGTTGGCCCTTAAAAACTCTTGAACGTTACGTGGCGTCCCCACCCGTTAAAATGTTTCATGCTTCTCGAAGACCTTACAATAGCAACGGCCCTGGGTAAGGACCTAGCGGCCCGAGTAGCACCACGTGCTTCAACCGCTGACTCGAAAGGGACTCTCCCAGAAGAGGACGTTATCGATCTCGCTAAAGCAGGTTACCTTGGCTTAGCGTCGCCCCTGGAACTAGGAGGAGTTCAAGGTTCACTTGCTTATTGCGTCGCCGCGAGCCTTGAGCTAGCAAAAGGTAGTCCCTCGACAGCTCTCATCGCCAATATGACCCTACACACAATCGGTTACCAGCGTGAAGCTAGATCCTGGCCAGAGGCCATCTTTACCTACCTAGCTTCGGCTGCCGCAACTGGCGAGCTTCTAAACTCGGCTGCAAGCGAACCAGACTTAGGCAGCCCCTCTCGCGGGGGTTTACCGAGAACCACTGCTTCAGTCATTGACGGGAAAATCATAATTTCTGGCCACAAAACTTGGGTAACTGGCGGAAAACACCTTAGTCATATCCTTGTTGGCGCTGCCATGAATGAGTCTTTCGTAACAGTCTGGGTACCTGGTAATGCAGCCGGCGTACGGTGGGAAAAGACCTGGGGGGAAAGCCTGGCTTTAAGAGCTAGTGAAAGTAACGATCTTTTTCTCGAAGAAGTTTCGGTACCGGAGGAAAACCTCATTTCGACGAAACAACCGGTTCGGCCGATACCAAACATTTGGTTTCCGATGTTAATGGCAGCTACTTACCTTGGGCCAGCTATAGCTGCTCGTGATGAAGCAATTATTTATGCCCTAGAGCGCACTCCTACTGCCCTCGGTAAACCGATTTCTTCTCTCCCGAAAATACAACGTCAAATCGGAGAAATAGACATTGCTCTTATCGCTGCCAAGACCGTTCTCCTAGACACAGCGCGCCAATGGACTGGCAACCCAGAAGAAGCGGCTAACTTTTTGCCTTTAGCTGCAGGGGCTAAGCATCTTGCGGTAGAGACTTCTCTTGAGGTTACAGATAAGGCACTTCGTCTCGTAGGAGCTGCGGCGATGAGTAAAGATTTACCTCTTGAACGTCATTTTAGGGATGTTCGGGCCGGATTGATGCATCCACCAGCAGGGGAAGCAGCGTTGGAAATAATTGGGAAAAACGCACTCCAGGTTTAAAGTCTCTGGAGTTTCACCCCAGTCACTTCATGGCCAGAACCTTTTTCTAAGATTAAGCTTGCTCTTTGGCGGGTTATGGCGATGTTCTCACGTAAATTAGTAAGGTTGATGGTACGCCAAAGATCGAGTGCTACTAACTGTGCTTCTTCGTCCGTTAATCCGGCATACTGCCGGAAATAAGACTCTTCTTCGTGGAACACTGTATCCCTTAATGATAGGAACCTTTCGACATACCACTTTTCGAGATCCTCTTCCTTGGCGTCAAGGTAAATAGAAAAATCAAGGAAATCTGAAACAAAGGCATCTCCTAAGTTACCTAGAGGGTTGTCAGGATTAGTTTGAAGAATATTTAGCCCCTCTAAAATCACGATATCTGGTCTTTTAATTAATCGGGTTTTATCGGGAATGATGTCGTACGTAAGGTGTGAGTATACTGGCGCGGTTAGTTCATCCTCACCTGATTTAAGGTTTAAAACGAATCGCAACAAGGCTCGTTGGTCGTAACTTTCAGGAAAACCTTTCCGCTTCATGAGACCATAAGCCTCTAGCTCGGCGTTAGGGAATAAAAATCCATCGGTCGTTATTAGTTCGACCCGAGGGTGATCCGGCCAACGTGCGAGTAGTTCCCGCAGGATTCGGGCGGTAGTGCTCTTCCCAACGGCTACGCTTCCTGCTAGACCTATAACGTACGGTACTTTGGAGACGGGTTTGCCTAAAAAAGTGTCTGTGGTTTGATGGAGGCCTTGGGTAGCTTGGACGTAAAGATTTAGTAAACGAGAAAGTGGCAAATAAACTGCTTCAACTTCGGAAAGCGATACCTCGTCATTAAGACCAGATAACGTCTCGAGGTCTGTTTCCGTTAAGGTGAGAGGTGTCGCAGCGCGTAGTTGCTGCCATTCTGAACGATCGAATTGCAAATAACGCGAAGCCCTTAGATTCTTGGCGGACTCACTCATCAATAACCCAACTTAATCATGGGGAATATTCACATGTTCGTTTCTTCGAGAGTTAGCCGAGATGAACAAACTATGTAATGGGATCCTATACACCGGCTTGGTTGCATCAACCCACCATATCTTGATTTGATTGCCTGAACTCCCAATTTGCTTACCGATTTACAAAAACAGCCTTGCGTCTAGGCGTCGCCAGGAGAAGTAATTAAGCTACCTGCGTGTTATCGAACTGGCGGCCGCAGACTGGATTGTTATATAACCTAGTGGCGCAGTATTTCTTAGAAAGCGAGGACCCAAATGAGTGTTTTAGTACGATTTTCACCTCCCTCTATGACGTCCCAACAATACGATGCAATTCTTGCTCGACTATACGAAGAAGGTATCCAGCCCGCGCCCGGACTTGAGCTAGAGGTTTGTTATGGGTCAGGCGACAAAATGAAGGTTTCAGTGCTCTTCGACTCCCAAGAGGCATTTGACGCTTTTGGAGCCCGCCTTGCGCCAATCCTCGAAGAAATGAAGTTAGACCCAGGCGCTCCAGAATTTTTAGAGGTGCACAACGTAATCCGTCGAGGACTTTGAATTGGCCTGTTAGTTGTTGGGGTTAGTTCATCACATTTGTTTTGAAGTGTATGCGTATTGCCCTCTCCATTATTATTGAGTAATTTTCCTAACTGTAAATAGGAGGGCCAAGCTATTTATAATCCATAAGCCACATAGTATTTGAACATTGAACGTAAGGCCCATTGTTGAGGCTGAATAACCTACAATAGCTGGACCTATTAAAAAGCCACTCATGGCCAGTGTTACTAAATTAGAAGCAGTTGTATTTAAACTTTCAGTTGTTTGGCTTAACGCGTATCTCACGACAATTGGCCAAAAATTGGCTACACAAAAAGCAAATATTAAAATGCTAAACAGAATTAAATATGGATTATAAATAAGTATAGATATAAACAATATTACGCAACCAAAAATACCCATATAAGCACCAACAAATT